>JBEBTQ010000233.1:0-5725 GCA_040393685.1 Advenella kashmirensis
CGAAGTCGCCGATTTGGGGTGCATTGTCGCTCTACAACACGGATGGCAGTGCGATTGATTACGATGTATCCCACAGCTACGCACCCGATTGGGCTTATTGGAATACTACCGACCAGACATCTTTTGCCGAATTGAATCATGACTGGGGTGGAGGCTGGAAAACCAAAGGCTCGTTAACCTATAGAAAAATCACCCAGGACGCAGAGCAGTTTCTCGCCTATGGTGTACCCGACCGCAAGACCGGGCTCGGATTATATTCCTACCCGACCAAGTATGATCGCTACGAAAAGCAATGGATTGCCGATATCAGTACGACGGGCAAATACACGCTTGGTGGGCGCGAACACGATGTGATGTTCGGCCTCAATACCAATCGCAGCAAAAATTACATGACCTCGCTGGAAACGGACCTGAATATTCCACTGCCATCCCTGTTCGCGTGGGACAGACAGTTTCCCCGTCCGGATTTTGACAATGCGACAGAAACTTTCTCGGATTTCACGGTTCGCAAAACCACCGCGTTTGCCGCCACCCGGCTTAACCTGGCGGACAGATTCAAAGTCATTGCAGGGCTCAATTACACGCGCGCAACCGGAACCGGTGAACATTATGGCGAGCCGCGCGATTACAAACGTAATAAGATTTCTCCGTATCTCGGTCTGATTTATGACCTGAACAATAATTATTCCGTGTATGCCAGTTATACAGGCATCTTCAATCCGCAATCGCAGGTTGACGTCGATGGACAGATCCTGCCGGCAATCGAAGGAAAAAATTATGAGCTCGGTCTCAAAGGCGAGTCGGCTGATGGTCGAATCAATGGCAGTGTGGCACTCTTTCGCGCAGAGCAGGATAACACTGCCGAATATGACACATTCAAGGATGGCCTGAGTCGTTATAAGGCGGTGGACTCGCGCTCCTCCGGTTTCGAACTGGCTTTACAGGGCGAGATTCTGTCCGGGTTGCAGTTAAGCGCGGGTTACACCCATTTCTTTTCGATCAGAGATGAAGATGGCAATGCCGTGCGCGAGTTCGTCCCCAAAAATTCGTTCACCATTGCCGCATCCTATGCAGTGCCGGCCGTGCACGGACTCAAGGTGGGAGGAGCCGTACGCTGGCAGTCTGAAACCCGTCGTCTGCAAGGTCAGACTGCCGGCGGAGACGATATCTATACAAAGCAGAAATCGTATGCAGTGGCCGATTTGATGGCTAGCTACGAAGTCAACAAAAATGTCACGGTTGGCGTCAATGTGAAAAATGTATTTGATAAGAAATATCTGACATCGACGCAATGGGAACAAGGCTTTTACGCACCTTCCAGAACGGTCGGCATGAACGTTCAGTTGAAATACTAATCAGCACTGGCAGCAAAAAATGAAGGATAACCGGGCGGAAGACAGGATCTATGATGTGCTGGGTGTGGGCCTGGGACCATTCAATCTCAGCCTTGCCTGCCTCATGGCACGGCTGGATGACCTGGATGTTGTGTTTCTGGAGCGTAAAACGGCGTTCAGCTGGCATGATGGAATGATGATTCCAGGCACGACCCTGCAAAATAATTTCATGGCGGACCTGGTCACCCTGGCAGATCCTACCAGTCCCTTCAGTTATCTGAATTACTGCAAGCACCAGGGCAAAATCTATCAATATTATTTCCGGGAAAATTTTTACCTGACCCGTCAGGAATATAACCGGTATTGCCAATGGGCTGCCGCGCAATTGGACAGTGTCCACTACCAGAGCGAAATCACATCCATCACTTATGACGAAACGCAGCAGTGTTATGTGGCCACGGTAAGCGATTTGCAGAATCAATGCCAATCGCAATATCGTGCGCGTCGGCTGGTAGTTGGTATCGGCAGCAAACCCCGACTGCCTGCCTGCGTCGACGAGTCATATGAGTCAGCGCACACGGGTCACTATTTGCGAGAGAAAGCCAGACTGCAGCAGACGTCGCGCATCACGGTCATCGGCAGCGGCCAAAGCGGTGCGGAAATTTATTACGATCTGTTGTGCGAAATGGAGCAACATGATTATGAGCTCTACTGGATCACCCGATCTTCACGATTTTTCCAGATGGAGACCGGCAAACTCACACTGGAACTCATCACACCTGACTATGCCAGGCACTTCTACCAGCTTCCCGAAGCAGCGAAACGCCAGACCCTGAAGAATCAGGTCAGTATTTTCAACGGCATCAACACCAGCCTGATAGAACGGATTTATGACGAGCTGGATGAGAAAACACCTGCGGTGCGGGCACGCACTCATTTGTATACGAATATGGCGCTGTCCGAGTGTCGCCGGCAATCGGGACAAAACGAGCTGGTTTTTGAGCACGGCCAAACCGGAACCAGATATCGATTCATGACAGATGAAATTATCTTTGCCACCGGATATGGCTATCACATACCTGATTTCATGCAAGGCATATCCGATCGCCTCATGCTGAATAAGGGACGTTACTGTCAGGGGCAGGACTATGCTGTCGACAAGACAGGAAATGAAGTTTTTGTTCAGAATGCCGGATTCGATAGTCATGGCCTGACCAATCCCGATCTGGGACTGAACTGCTATCGCAATGCGCGAATCATCAATGCAATCATGCAGCGCGAGGTCTACTCTGTCGATCGCAATACGACTTTCCAGTCATTCACGCCTCAGGGTAATGAGTCGTTTTCAGAGTTGAGCAAGCAATGATCATACGCAACGCCATTATCATCATGTCCGCACTGGGGATGATGAGCGACACGGTGCTCATTGGATTTTATCCGCAGTTTTTCAGTATGCGCTACGGCAATACCGATCAGGTGCATACGGGCATTTACGTTGCAGCCATCTCAATTGCCGTCATGTGCACGTTGCCGCTATGGGTGAGAGTGGCTAAACGATTCGAGCCCATGTCGCTGATTGGCTTTACCCAATGTATCGCCGGCCTGCTGTGCGTGTCGGCTATTTGGGCGGAAACGCTGACACAGTATTGGGTACTGACAATGCTGATGTTCATGTTCAAAAGCAGTTACCTGCTGATGTTTCCGTATCTGATGCGGATTGTCAAGAGCGAAGAACACAGCAGAACGATTGCATTGCTGTCGGTGGTGGTACACATATCGGGCATTCTGGCTGCCGCATCAGGCGGGTACATTTTGCAGCATCTTGGCGCAAGCGCTGCCCTGGTGCTGATGGCCGCGGGCGATTTCGGACAGATGGGATTCACGCTTTGGCTGAACCGAACCGGTCGCATTATCAAAGTGAATGAAAATGTGAAAGAACAGCCCCAGGCTGTGGAGGACACCGCTTTGTTGCTTGCTGACGATGCATCTGCGCCGGCACCGGTGGCATCGCGCAAGGGTTTCTCGCATCTGACCAAAGGTATCCTGACGCTGAGCCTCATCATGTTTGTCTTTGATTTCAGCGCTTACCTGATCCGGCCTTTCTTCTCTGAATACTGGATCTACGCCACCGCACACAAAGACCAGACGCTAGCGGGTTTGATATTTGCTATTCCAGGCCTGGCTGCGGTCGTCGCCCTCATCGTCAAACATCGCCTGAACGAAAAGGCAACACAGCGCAATGAGAATTTGTCCTGGAACCTCGTGTTGTCGCTTGTGGGTCTGTATCTGCAATCCATCCCGTCCGACATTGCAATCGTGATTGGACGTTGTATGTATGGCTGGGGGCTGTTCCAGGTGGCCGTCAAGCTTGAAGTCAGCCTGTTCAGTATCAGCCGTAAGGAAGATTACGCCCATCATTTCAGTATCACCAATTTCTTTCAGAATCTGGGGGTACTGATTTCATCGTGGTGTGCAGGTTATATCGTCAGTCTGATCAGTCACCAGGCGGTCTTCCTGATTGCCGCAGCCGGCATTGCACTGACCTGGCTGGCCAATAAACTCACGCTGGATCTGGACCACATCAGGCCGTCGGATCCGGCATCAGACAGTGACATGAATAAGGGGCGCGAGATTGAAATGGAATCCGGGAAAGTTTGAAATACGGGAACTGGTACCCGAACTGGATGTCCCGTTATTTCATCCGTGGTTCGATCTGCCGTATGCCCACTACTGGGATATGGCCGACATGACGCGCGATGCCGTAATGGCGTTTTACAAAGCTCAGCAGATTTCGTCGCATGAATGGGCCTGGGTTGGAACGCAGCACGGACGAATTTGCTTTCTGCTGGAATGTTATGACCCGCAGCACCACGCCATTGCAGGGCATTTCGAAGTAAAGACCGGCGACATCGGCATGCATTTTTTTGTCGCACCGGCAACAGAGGTACAACGTGGCTACACCCTCGAAGTGATGCGCCATGTCATGCATTATTTGTTCAATGAGGTCGGGGCGCGGCGTGTCGTTGTCGAACCTGATATCCGCAATGAAAAAGTGAGAGCGCTCAATCGCAAGGTCGGCTTTGACGAAGTCGGACCGATTTCTCTCACAACCAAGCAGGCCATGCTGTCGATTGCAACCCGGTCTGCATTTGAAGCCACCCTTTTACACTCAGGAAAGAATACGATGAGCCATTATCCCGTTCCCGACGCGAAACAGCACTTGCGTCATCTCGAACCCGAGACCTGGAAACATGTCAATCGTCATTTGGTTGCCAAGGCCATTGCCGAATTTTCGCACGAACAGATTCTTGATCCCGTGCCTTGCCCCGGGTCTCCCGATGAATACGGCGACGCATCCGTGGCAACAAAGGATACCGGCTTTCAGCGCTACATGCTGATTTCAGACGACGCACAGACTCGGTATTATTTCCAGGCAAACCCCATGATGCTGCGTCACTGGCATATTGTGGAAGCGTCCATCTCCCGAATCTGCGAGGGCCAGGAGCAAGAGCCCGATGCATTGTCTTTCATTATCGATTTCAAGGAAACGCTGGCAATTCCAGCGGATAAACTGCCTGTTTATCTCGACGAGATAAGCAGTACACTCTATGGCGCGGCCTACAAGCGATGCCATCAGCTATTGACCAGCCACGAACTGCTGAAAGCGGATTATCAGCAAATTGAAGCCGCCATGACCGAGGGTCACCCGGGCTTTGTAGCCAATAACGGTCGCATTGGATTTAACGTGTTCGATTATGAAAGCTATACGCCGGAAACAGGCAGCCGCTTTACGCTGGTGTGGCTGGCGGTCCGTCGCCAGCAGGCGCATTTTGCATCCTTGTCCACGCTGCAATACGATACATTCATGCAACGAGAACTGGGTGTGCAGCAGTTTTCGAGCTATCGCGAGCAGCTCCAGGCTCAGGGCCTGGACCCGGCCGAGTACCTCTTCATGCCAACTCATCCCTGGCAGTGGTTCAATCGTCTGAGCATCGCGTTTGCAGCCGATATTGCGCAGCGGAACATCGTATATCTGGGCATTGGTGAAGATAGCTATCAGGCACAGCAATCGATTCGAACCTATTTCAATCACAGCGATCATGACAAATGCTATGTCAAAACTTCACTGTCGATTCTGAACATGGGTTTTATGCGCGGCTTGTCACCATACTATATGGCGGGCACACCAGACATCAATGAATGGCTCAAAGGACTGATCGACAACGATCCTTTCCTGCGCAGTAATGGATTTGACATCCTGCAGGAAGTGGCTTCGGTCGGCTACACCAATCGATATTACGAAGCCGCACTTAGAAAAGATAGCCCGTATAAAAAAATGCTGTCTGTGTTATGGCGCGAAAGCCCGGCCGCTAAAGTGGCGGAGGGTGAAC
>JBEBTQ010000234.1:0-5723 GCA_040393685.1 Advenella kashmirensis
CCAGACGACGCAACCTGTCGCAGTGGCCCAGCCGCAGCCTGTACAGGCCGCGCCCGCACCGGCTGCAGCAGCAACTGCCGCTGCTCCCGCTGAACCTGCCGCGCCTGCCGGTCACGTCGTCAAATCTCCCATGGTTGGCACGTTCTACCGCGCGCCCAATCCCAGTTCTCCTCCATTCGTAGAGGTTGGTGCAACCGTTGCCGAGGGTGACGCCCTGTGCATTATTGAAGCCATGAAACTGCTTAACGAAATCGAAGCAGACAAGTCCGGTGTCATCAAAGAGATTCTGGTCGAAAATGGTGAACCCGTAGAATTTGGTCAACCACTTTTCGTGATTGCGTAAGTATGTTTGAAAAAATCCTGATCGCAAACCGGGGGGAAATCGCCCTTCGTATCCAGCGCGCCTGCCGCGAACTGGGTATCAAAACAGTCGTCGTCCACTCCGAGGCCGACAGGGACGCCAAGTACGTGCGTCTGGCCGACGAATCGGTATGTATCGGGCCCGCGCCAGCTCAGCAGAGTTATCTGCATATGCCGGCCATTATTTCTGCTGCAGAAGTGACCGATGCCGAGGCGATTCACCCCGGCTACGGGTTCCTGGCAGAAAATGCCGATTTCGCCGAGCGTGTCGAGCGTTCCGGTTTTGTATTCATCGGTCCGCGTCCCGAATCCATCCGTATCATGGGTGACAAGGTCAGTGCCAAGCAGGCCATGATTGCTGCCGGCGTACCAGTAGTACCCGGCTCGGAAGGGGCATTGCCCGATGATCCGGCCTATCTGCTGGAAACGGCGAACAAAGTCGGTTATCCCGTGATCATCAAAGCCGCCGGTGGTGGTGGTGGTCGCGGCATGCGCGTGGTTCATACCGAAGCGGCACTGATCGGGGCCGTTAATCTGACCAAGGCGGAAGCCCAGGCAGCCTTTAACAATCCCGAAGTGTACATGGAAAAATATCTGGAAAATCCACGTCACATCGAGATCCAGGTTCTGGCAGACGGCAAGAAGGACGCGGTCTGGCTGGGTGAGCGCGACTGTTCCATGCAGCGCCGTCACCAGAAGGTGATTGAAGAAGCGCCGGCTCCCGGTATTCCACGCAAGCTGATCGAGAAAATTGGTGAGCGCTGCGCCGAAGCCTGCCGCAAAATGGGCTATCGCGGTGCAGGTACCTTTGAGTTCCTCTACGAAAACAACGAATTCTATTTCATCGAAATGAATACACGGATTCAGGTTGAACATACCGTGACCGAATGCATTACCGGTATCGACCTGGTCCAGCAGCAAATCTTTATTGCTGCCGGCGAAGAATTCAAATTGCGCCAGCGTGACATCACCCTCAGAGGGCATGCCATCGAGTGCCGTATCAACGCCGAAGATCCATACACATTCATGCCGTCGCCCGGCCTGATTACCAACTGGCACGTTGCCGGTGGTCCGGGTATCCGCATCGACTCTCATGTCTTCAATGGCTATCGGGTTCCGCCCAATTATGATTCCATGATCGCCAAGCTCATTACCTTTGGCGATACACGGGAGCAGGCCATTGCACGCATGAACCTGGCGTTGTCAGAAATGGTGGTCGAAGGAATTCAAACCAATATTCCCCTGCACCGAGAACTGATGACCGATGCCCGGTTTGTCGAGGGTGGTACCAGTATTCATTATCTGGAACAGAAACTCGATCAGCGAGCCAAATAAACCTGTCGGCAGAAAAGGTCTTCGGACCTTTTTTTACAAATAAAAGAGGAAACGGCATGCGTGAATTGGTATTAACATGCCCTGAAGAGAAAGCGGAAGCGCTTTCGGACGTTCTGCTGGATCTGGGCGTGCTGTCGGTCTCTGTTGAAGATGCCGACTCGGGTACGGAAAGTGAAGCGCCACTGTTCGGCGAGCCCGGTGGCGAACCCGAGGTTCAGGCATGGCATCGCAATCGCATTGTGGCCCTTATGCCTGATGAGCTTGAACTTGAAACCCTTCTTGAAGGCCTGCAGGCGCAGACGGGCACAGACTATTCTGACTCAGCCGCGCTGCGAGAGGTCGCCGATACCGACTGGGTCAGGCTCACGCAATCACAGTTCGACCCTATCCGCATTACCGACCAGATATGGATCGTACCCAGCTGGCATCGGGAAAATCCTGAAGTACCTAGCGCCACGGGTGAGCAGAATCCGATTCTGATTGAACTCGATCCGGGGCTCGCTTTTGGTACGGGCAGCCATCCCACCACGCATTTGTGTGCTCAGTGGCTGGCAGACAGTCTGCAGCCCGGTCAGACCGTGCTTGATTACGGTTGTGGGTCGGGCATTCTTGCCATTATTGCAGCCAAACTGGGTGCCCGGGATGTTATCGGCATCGATATCGATGAGCAGTCGGTGGAGTCCACGCGCTACAACGCTCACAATAATGATGTGCAGATCACTGCCGGCCTGCCCGATGCGCTGCAGCCGGGCACGTTTGATGTGGTGGTCGCCAATATTCTTTCCAATCCGCTGAAAGTGCTCGCGCCCATGCTTTGCGGTCGCGTCGCGCCAGGCGGTCGCCTGATTCTTTCAGGTGTTCTGGAGCGCCAGGCCGAGGAAGTGGCCGCCGCCTATGCGCCCTGGATTGCGATGAGCGTGTGGCGCAGTCACGAAGGCTGGGTGTGCCTTGCTGGTACCCGAGCGCAGGCGTGAGGAATTCCCATGAAAACGCGTTGTCCTGAATGCAGTACAGAATTTGATGTAACGTCAGCGCAACTGAATGCTCGCAGCGGCAAGGTGCGTTGCGGGGTATGTTCGACGGTCTTCAACGCCTTCGATCATGTTGTTGAAGACGAACCGGACTTTCCGGTACTTCAGGCCGGCACTCGCAGGGCAAACACGGCTGTGGCAGCGCCGGCTGAAATTGCGGCAGAGGACGAAGACTTCCGGATTCAGCATGATCGCCCTGTTGAGCGTGATCGTGCGCGTTATGTTGACCGATCGGTCTCCGCGCGTGAGCGCCAGAGCGAAAGAGAGCCGGAATTTACCGACGATGACGACTGGTCGTCGCAGCGTCCGCTGCGCGTGGAAGACGACGAGGCTGACGAGCGGGTGCCTTCAGAGCGCTTTTCTGCAGGTACGCCGAGTCTGTCAGGCAGTGGTGCCTATTATCACGAGGGGCGTGATCATCGGAGACGAAGCCGGGCGCCGGAGGTGGTTGTAGAAGGGCAATATCGCCGACGTGTACAGCGCGATACCGAATACGATGATCCGGAACACAGTAATGGCAGCGGTCTGGTGTGGTTCCTGGCCGTGATTTTCGGGCTGATCGTCCTGTTCGCTCAGGGTGCCATCGTATTTCGCAACCAGATTGCCAATGTGGCCCCGAACCTGCGTCCGCAACTGGTGCAGCTTTGCAGCTTTGTGGGTTGCCAGGTCGGCTACACGCGTTCAGCCCGCAATCTTGCCATTCTGAAGCCTGCGCTTCGGCAGGCTAACAAGCCGGGTCTTGCGCCTGACACCCGCGCCTTTACGCTGCACGCAGTGATTCGTAACAACGATACCATCGATCAACCCTGGCCTTCGCTGGTGCTGAGCCTTAAAGACAGTTCCGATTCTGTGTCTGCCCGACGGATCATCAGCCCCGAAGACTATCTCCTTCCAGATGCACGCGGCCGCAGTTTCAAGCCTCGCGATGAAGTGGCCATTGATCTGCCGATTACGGCAAGTCGCACGCAGGTGGCGGGTTTCGAATTGAGTTTGTTTTATCCCTGAAGGTTTAGCCAATGAATAATGCAGTCCTCGTATGCGGTTCCGTCGCGTTTGACACCATTACAACCTTTGAAGGTCATTTCAAGGATCATATCCTGCCAGAGAATATCAGGTCGCTGAGTGTTTCGTTCTTCGTGCCGACCATGCGCAAGGAATTTGGCGGATGCGCAGGCAATATTGCCTATAACCTTCGTCTGCTTGGTGGCAACCCTGTACCTGTTGCCACAGTCGGCCCGGATGCGGCTGATTATCTGGCACAAATGAAAAGCCAGGGCATCGATACCCGACTGGTTCGTGTGCTGGACGATATGTTTACGCCGCAATGCCATATCACAACTGACATGGACGGCAATCAGATTGCGGCCTTTCACCCGGGCGCGATGACACGATCCACAGAAAATGATGTCAGCACCGAATCAGCTGCATGGGGGATTGTTGCGCCGGACGCCAAGGAAGGTATGTTCAAACACGCTCGCGCCATGCACGGCGCCGGCATTCCTTTTATCTTCGATCTGGGTCAGGCCATGCCGCTGTTTGACCGCAAGGATCTGGAAGACATGCACGCGTTGGCCGACGTATGGACTTTCAATGATTACGAGGCATCCGTGGTGGAGCAGCGCATGGGCCAAAGCATAGAAGACCTGGCAAAAGATCTGCGTGCCGTCATCGTCACCCGTGGCGCTGAAGGGGCGACACTCTACGAAAACGGCAGCCAGATCACAATTGCACCATGCAAGGCTGAAAGCGTGACGGATCCTACCGGTTGTGGCGATGCCCATCGTGGTGGGCTGCTGTATGCGCTGACTCAGGGCTGGTCATTTGAAGATGCCTGCAAACTGGGCAGCATTATGGGTGCAATCAAGATCGCGTCTCAGGGACCGCAAAACCATAAACCCACGCGACAAGAAATCTCTGCGAAGCTGCAGTCAGCTTACGGCCTGTCATTGCCTGAGAGCGCAAGCTGAGTCGCTATTGAATACTGCGAGACATCGCGGATCGCAGTTGAAATAGAGAAGAAAAGATCCGGGAAAAGAAAAAGCCCGAAATAAGTAAAGGCCAGGGAAAATAAGGCAAAAAAATGCCCCGTTTGAAGTGACCTCACGACGCTGGACGTCAATCCAGCATCAGGAGGGCAGCTCAGGCGGGGCCTTTTTTCTAACCGAGTCCTAAAAAGAGATCAGATTGCTGAGTGCAATCTGCACGACCTGCAAAATCAGAATCAGAATTAGCGGGGAAAAATCCATCATCCCGGTACGCGGCATATGTCTGCGAATGGGATCCAGCAAGGGAGCCAGCAGGGTATTGAGTACGGGCATGATGGGCTGCATGGGGTTGATCCAGGAAAGAATTGCCTGAAAGATGCAGACCCAGGTTGCCAGACTCAGGGCCCATTTGACCGTCATCAGAAGCGCCACCACGGGCAGACGCAGCAGTAATCCCTGCTCGAATCCAAAACCGCTAAGCGACATCAACAGCAGCATTTCAACAAGGGCACAAAGAAACGCCATCAGCAGCGAGGCGGAATCGATCTTGTTTCCCGTTGGCAGAATGGACCGCAAGGGCGTCACGGCCCAGTCGGTCACGCTATTGATCATGCGTGCGTAAGGTGTGAACGGATGCACACGTACCCAGTACATCCAGGCCCTGAGCAGGAAAACGGAAATCAGCAGCGAGAATATAGTGGATATTAGAAAGGTGAGTATCGAAGAAATCATTGTTCTGCATCCGGCAAAATAAAAAACCGCCCAACCAGAGGTCGGACGGCTGGTTGCAGGCAGAACCCAAAAGATTCTGCCCGGCCAGTCACAAGAGAGCGGGACCGGTATGAAAAAAGGGTGCCACCAGGGCACCCTTTGAACCGGATATCATCGCACTGTCCGAAAGGGCAGTTCCATTATACCGGACTCATACTGCGTCTTAAGGACGGCCGCCTGTAGGGAATGGCCATGCAGCAGACGTATTCGTTGCTGTTTTCGCATCATCAGCGGAAACCGT
>JBEBTQ010000235.1:0-5683 GCA_040393685.1 Advenella kashmirensis
CTCATGTACATGATGTACAGATCACGAAAGAAGCACCGAATTATCGCGCAGAATAACGGTTGTTTCTGAGTTAGGCTGACAGCCCGATGGCATTGTTCATCGGGCTGTTTTCTTATGGTTTGAATCGACCTTCTTATGGTTTGAATCGACGCTCTTTCGATTCTGATGAGGATTCAGAAGCTGCACTCAGAATCGGGTCTCAGAATTAGAGCTCAAAATCAGGGCTCAGATAACAGCCAGTTCCTGCAGTTTATCAGCCAGCGTTTCAGGTACCACCACGGGCGCTAAATGAGAGCTGGGCACGGTGTCGATGGTCCAGTTATTTTGGGTTTTTACCCAGGCATACGCTGCGGCGACGGGCTTGTAGGCAGGTTCTGTACATGCAAGATAGATTCGTTTCACCCCCGCTGAGCGAGATTTACCCTCATCACCTGAATTATCTGAACTGACCGCTGTGGTATAAGTATTCAGCGGATGCGGAGTCAGCCGTTCCTGTACATACCTATAGCTTGCGTGATCTGGCGGAATACCCAGATGTTTGGGATCCGGTGCAGGCAGACCGTAGCCTCCGTGCTTTTCAGCGGCGTTACGAAGGGATTGTCTGACTTTTTCGTCAAGTGTGTCGAAGGTTGACTGACCGGGCTGCAGCAAAAATGCATCCAGATAGATAAGACGATCCAGTTGCTCAGGTATGCGTTCAGCGACAGCACTAATGACCGGACCGGCAAAACTGTGCCCGACCAGTATCACATTGGTCAGCGGTCCCATATTCTGTGTCGGGAAATCATCTGCTGATTGCTGCCTTTGCGAGTCAAGCGATGCTGCCGATTGCGGATGCAATATTGCATCTTCGATATCATCAACGAAAGTATCCAGCGTAATGTCCGCCGAAAGTATGGAAGCGCGTTCCCCCAATCCGGACAGGACAGGTGTGTACACCTTGTGGCCCTGTTTGCGCAAAATGGCAGCAACTGCCTGCCAGACCCACGCACCGTGCCAGGCTCCGTGGACCAGAACAAAACATTTGCTGGTCTCATTATTATTGGTCTTATCAGGCGCAGCAGCGTCGCCAGAGGAATTCGTCGTCATGAGCTGTGACCTTTCTTATTGGGTGGGCAGCGTCGGGGAAAGTGAGGCTGCATGTAGCAAAGTGGCTTTTTTCGCCGGATTTTGATGCCGCAGCCATTATAATGTCGGATTCCAAATTTTTTTCTTTTGTCCTCAGGCGAATATAGCATGCATCAGCGGATTCTGATTCTCGATTACGGTTCACAGGTGACCCAACTCATTGCGCGACGTGTGCGCGAAGCGGGGGTGTTTTGTGAAATTCATCCCGGAGATGTTGATGCGGTATTCCTGAAGGAACAGCAGGAGCTGGGTCTCAAGGGCGTGATTCTCTCTGGTAGCCATTCATCAGCCTACGACGAGGCATCGCTCAAGGTGCCTCACGCGGTATTTGAACTTGGTGTGCCGGTGCTGGGTATTTGCTATGGCATGCAGGCTATGGCGTCCCAGCTGGGCGGGAAAGTCAGCTGGTCGGATCACCGCGAATTCGGTTACGCCGAAGTCCGAGCTCATGGCCACACTGCCTTGCTGAACGAGATTTCCGATTTCGTAACGCCGGAAGGTCACGGCATGCTCAAGGTCTGGATGAGTCATGGCGACAAGGTGACAGAACTGCCTGAGGGCTTTGTGCTCATGGCCTCAACACCTTCTTGCCCGATAGCCGGTATGGCCGACGAGACGCGTCGTTTTTACGGCCTGCAGTTTCATCCCGAAGTCACACATACGACCCAGGGCCGGGCAATTCTGAACCGCTTTGTCAATGACATTTGTGGTTGCAGCAATGACTGGAACATGCCTGATTACGTGGAAGAAGCGGTAGCCCGTATCCGTGAGCAGGTGGGAACAGATGATGTGATTCTGGGCCTGTCTGGCGGCGTCGATTCGTCCGTTGCCGCAGCGCTCATTCATAAGGCTATTGGCGATCAGCTCACCTGCGTTTTTGTGGATCACGGTTTGCTGCGTCTGAATGAGGCAGAACAGGTCATGACCGTGTTCGGCGAGCATCTGGGTGTGAACGTGATTCATGTGGATGCGACCGAGGCATTCATGAGCAAACTGGCTGGCGAAACTGACCCAGAGAAGAAGCGCAAAATCATCGGACGCGAGTTTGTTGAGGTGTTCCAGCAGGAAGCTGGAAAGCGTAAGAGTGCGCGCTGGCTTGCCCAGGGTACGATCTATCCTGATGTGATTGAATCGGCCGGCGCCAAGACCGGTAAGGCGGTAGCCATCAAATCGCATCACAATGTGGGTGGATTGCCGGAAACGCTTAATTTGCAATGGCTGGAACCCTTGCGTGAACTTTTCAAAGATGAAGTCCGCGAACTGGGTCTGGCTCTCGGCCTGCCTCATCATATGGTTTATCGCCATCCATTCCCAGGCCCAGGGCTAGGCGTGCGGATTTTGGGCGAAGTCAAGAAAGAGTATGCGGATCTGCTGCGCAAGGCAGACGCCATCTTCATCGAAGAACTACGTAATACGACGGACGAAGAAACAGGCAAGACCTGGTACGATCTCACATCCCAGGCTTTCGCTGTCTTCCTGCCTGTCAAATCTGTTGGGGTCATGGGCGATGGCCGAACCTACGACTACGTTGTCGCGCTGCGCGCCGTGCAGACCTCCGATTTCATGACGGCAGACTGGGCGCAATTGCCTTACTCACTGCTGGCACGCGTCTCTTCCCGCATTATCAATGAGGTTCGTGGTATCAACCGGGTGGTCTACGACGTGTCCAGTAAACCGCCTGCAACGATTGAGTGGGAATGAGGTTTTTTAAAAGCTGTTATTTAGCTTGGTAAACATTAATGCCATTGGCGATGTGAAATACATCATCAATGGCATTTTTCATGGTGCATGTCATGGCAACCGACATCGACAACTTGATCGAGTGAAAGGTGGTACTTCGCGAGTAGGCAAGGAGAGTTAAGCGCGATTTATCTACTGTTTCGCGTGACGTGAGACCTCCAAGTTATAGAATGGCACGATAAGTCGCCAAAACTTTGGAGGTTTGAACCAATCCCTGTCGAAATAAAATTTCAAGGTAGCGATCGACGTCAAGGGCTGGGTTCTTGAGCTGAGCACGCTGGCGTTGAGCGGCGGCTACCACCGCTGCGGCATCAAGATCGAAGAGATTCTCCACAAATTCGTCGGGATGTTGAGACTCTACTCCGTAGGAAGCGAGTGCATCCGCAGGAAAATCCCGTTGATTGAAAGTCACGATCACACTGGCACCGCAACGAATCGCCGCAGCTAGGACATGACGGTCGTCGGGGTCGGGGAGAGTCAGCCCCTCAATGATTTCTTTATAGCCATCCACCAAGCCATCGGGGATTGCGCGATCCATCAGATCTGAAGTACGGTCGAGCTGCAAACGTGTCAGATCTGGTCTTTTGTGCAATAGATTGCGTTTCCATTCCTCATGTATATCTCGACTCCATCGGGCCCGGAATTGTCCCGATAACCCTAGCCACATTAAAAAATCACGTAGAGGTGCAGGATAAAGAACGCAGGCATCGAAGATTGCTGTGAAGGAGGAGTGCCTCATTCATACCCCATACCTGATTCCTGTGCCTGACGTGCAAGTTCTGCCATGGCTTCTTCGCTAGCTCGGTCGCGTGCGTCTTTGTATTGCATCAGCTCTGCGAACCGCACTCGCCGGTGTTTCCCCGTTCGGTGGAACGGCAATTCACCATCCTCCAGTAGCTTGACTAGGTGAGGGCGGGAGACGTTCAACATGTCTGCCGCTTCCTGAGTCGTCAGCTCAGCATGGACGGGAACGACTTTCACCGCATTGCCATCGGCTAACTCAGCAAGGATATCGACGAGTAATCGTAGCGCAGAGGTAGGCAACTCCACCTGGTGAGCTTGATTCAGGTTATCGAAAATCTGGATGTATTGTGTTTCGAAGTTCGTGGCCAGATAGGCCGCCAAGGCACGTTGGCCTTGCACGGCTGCCTGTACCTCTCGTTCGGCGGGCAGCGTCATCTTGGTTGGGGCGATAGTGGTCATGGCTAATTCCAGGGCTGTGAAACAATTTTAGGAGTTATTTTATTCGAAATAAACGAAAATCGCAATAAACGAAAAGATGGTCGGAGATAACTAAGCGAATCGCTCTTGTTCTACGACATAAAGCAAGTATTTTTTAACTTATCAGCCTCATCGGGCGCCCTGGACTCTATCAATCTTGACCCTTGCTGCGTCGCGATACACAATAGCGATATACATCGATTTCCTGGAGTATTGGGATGTCTATTGGCACGGTTTTCATCGATAACCGCAAGCAGGCTGTCCGGCTTCCTAAAGAAGTGAGCTTGCGCGAAGGCGTACACAAGGTGCAAGTGCGGGTCAGGGGACATGAACGCATCAGCGCGCCCCTGGGACAGTCCTGGGATAGCTTCTTCCTGGACGATCCCGCCGTCAGCGAAGACTTTATGTCTGAACGCGCCAGCCAAGATCAGCCGGAACGAGAGTCGTTCTGATGCTGCGATACCAGCTCGACACTAACATCGTCATCTATGTCTGGAAAAGAAGAAAGCAGAGCAGGTGACTAGCCACTGCAACAGCGATTCATCTGCCGTGCCCTTGAAAATTGCCCAGTCTGTTAAGATACTCAACAATTTTTAACGTCCAAAGATCGTCACTCATTCAATGGGCCCGCCAGCAGAGTCTGTTGGGTAATTCCTCAATTATCCTGATAAATCGCTACGATGCAAGCAAACGTCCTCAATCATTCTGAATTCATGGCTCTGGCCCTGGAGCAGGCGCAGCTGGCTTACGCGCTGGGAGAAGTGCCGGTTGGGGCGGTTGCGGTCGATTCCTTAGGGAAAGTACTCGGAAAAGGGTACAATAGAACGATTACAGACAGCGATCCCACGGCGCATGCGGAAATTATGGCCCTGCGTGAATGTGGTCGCGATCTGCACAACTATCGGCTTCCCGGCATTACCCTGTACGTCACGCTGGAACCCTGCATCATGTGCATGGGGGCCATTACGCATGCAAGGGTAAATCAGGTGGTTTACGGGGCTGCTGACCCCAAGACCGGTGCCTGTGGCAGCGTCATAGCGGTGCAGGAAAACAGACAGATCAATCATCACACCGTCATCGTGTCGGGGGTGATGAAAAATGAATGCGGCCAGTTGCTTCGCCGTTTTTTTCAGGAACGCAGGAAATCGACACCATGAGCAATGCTTCTTCCCATGGCAAAAAGGGCCGTATTCAGGAACAGCTGAATGACGCCCAGATCCTTTTCGATGAAGCGGATGATGTCGCTTACCAGCCGACACGATACAAGAAAAAGCTGCAAATCTATACGATGTCACCCTCTGGTTTTGTCCAGAATCCGGAATTCCTGGAGCGCGCAATTGAAAATCTGAAGCAGTCCAGCGTGAAAGTGACCGTGGATAAAGCGGCGCTGCGCCAGGATATGCGGTTTGGAGGCGACGACGAGGACAGACTTGCAGCCATTGCACGGGCTGCCCGGCATCGCAGCGGTATCGTGATGCCTACCCGTGGTGGTTACGGCCTGAGCCGGATTCTGCACCGGATAGACTGGAAGCTGATAGAGCGCAATCCTAAGCGTTACGTTGGATTCAGCGATTTCACTGCATTCAATCTGGCG
>JBEBTQ010000236.1:0-5680 GCA_040393685.1 Advenella kashmirensis
TCGGCGAATATCGTCCGCGTATCGCGCAGGGTGTCGGCAGAATCAAAAAGCCCTTCCTTGTCTTCCTGATTGTCTTTGTTATAGGCCAGCGGCTGACCTTTCATGAGTGTGAGCAGACCAATCAGATTGCCGTTGACGCGTCCGGTTTTGCCTCGCGCCAGCTCGGGAACATCCGGATTCTTTTTCTGCGGCATGATGGAACTGCCCGTGCAGAATAAACCCGACGCGCGGGCTCATCCACAGAATCAGTTCCTCAGACAGGCGTGAAATATGCGTCATGACCAGTGACACGGCTGCGCAGAATTCAATGGCGAAGTCCCTGTCCGATACGGCGTCCAGCGAATTGCGGCAGACGCCGTCAAACTCCAGCAGCCGGGCAACCTGTTCCCGGTCTATGGGGTAGGAAGTGCCCGCCAGCGCGGCAGCTCCAAGCGGCAAACGATTGCAGCGCTTGCGGCAATCGACCAGTCGTTCTGCGTCGCGGGCGAACATTTCAGCGTAGGCCAGCAGATGATGCCCGAAAGTGACGGGCTGTGCCACTTGCAGATGGGTAAAGCCTGGCATGATGGTATCGTGATGCTCCAGCGCCACTTTCGCGAGGGCACGGCGCAGTTCGGTAATCAGTTCAAGCGAAATGTCGATTTCAGAGCGCAGCCATAGCCGGATGTCTGTTGCGACCTGATCGTTGCGTGAACGTCCCGTATGCAGTCGCTTGCCGGCATCGCCAATAATTTCCACCAGACGTTTCTCGATGTTTAGATGGACGTCTTCCAGGTCCAATAGCCAGGTAAATTTGCCTTCGTCAATTTCCGAAAGTATCTGTTGCATGCCTTTTTCAATTGCAGCCAGATCGTCTGCGCTGATGACGCCTGTGGTAGCAAGCATGGCAGCGTGCGCCAGAGAGCCCTGAATATCAAAGCGGGCCAGGCGCTTGTCGAAATCGACCGAGGCGGTATAACGTTTTACCAGATCGGATACGGGCTCTGAAAAGCGGGCCGACCAGGCTTCGGATTTTTTGTCAAACTGATTACTGAGGTTGGGGCTGTCTGTGGTCATGTTTGTTGATGCGTCCAATGTCGGTATTTTGCGTTAATCATGGTTATTTTAGACGCTGATTTCAGATGCTTGTGTGATAATCAACAGTTGGCAAAAGAAACAGAGCGGGATCATGAACACATCGGTCAGTATCGCATTTGCGCAAATCAATCAGAAAGTCGGTGATCTTGCCGGCAACGCCAGCCGCATTGTTCAGGCGGCTGCAATTGCCCACGAGCAGGGCCATGACATTCTGCTGCTGCCGGAACTGGCACTTACCGGCTATGCGCCCGAAGATCTGTTGCTGCGCTGCCAGTTTCTGGCCGACCAGCAGGCAGCGCTGGAATCCCTGCAGGCCGATCTGTCCGGCTTTCAGGATCTGCATGTGGTACTGGGTCATGTGGTCAATACAGAAAAAGGCACCTTCAATGCCGCCAGTGTGTTCCTGAATGGCGATTGCCTGGGCACCTATCTGAAGCACGAGCTGCCGAATTATTCGGTGTTTGACGAAAAACGCTATTTTTCAGCCGGTCGCAAGCCGTTGGTTTTTACCATTCGGGAGCAAACCTTCGGCGTCACCATCTGTGAGGATGTCTGGTTTGCACAGGCGGCAGCCTCGGCCCGGGATGCCGGTGCGCAAACCCTGCTTGTGCTGAACGCTTCACCGTACGTGGTACGCAAGCATGACATCCGCCTGTCCGTGGTACGACGCAATGTGACGGAATCGGGTATGGCCGCCGTCTATTGCAATCTGGTCGGCGGGCAGGATGAGCTGATTTTTGATGGCCACTCGTTTGTGCTTGATGGCAAAGGACAGGTGGTGGCAGAACTTGATAGCTTCTGTGAGGCCATTGGCAGTGTCCAGGTCGGCGCAGATCACCGTTTCCAGGCAGGTGCACCTATAGCCTTTGCTGCAACTACCACTCGCAGCCTGATTCCGCCCCTCACCCCCGAACCTGTCGAAGCCGAAATCTGGCGAGGTCTGGTCATGGGAACCCGTGACTATCTGGGTAAGAACGGTTTCAAAAAAGCGGTGCTCGGACTGTCCGGGGGCATCGATTCTGCCGTGGTTCTGGCCGTGGCGGTCGACGCTATTGGCGCAGAAAACCTGCATGCGGTCATGATGCCATCAAAATTTACCGCTGATATTTCCGTCAATGATTCGCAGGACATGGTACAGCGATTGAACGTCCGTTACGACGAGATCGCCATTTCTCCTATGTTTGACAGTTATCTGGAAGGTTTGAATCCGGTTTTTGGCAATTTGCCACAGGATACGACGGAAGAGAACCTGCAGGCGCGAATCCGCGGAACGCTGCTGATGGCCCTGTCCAACAAATTCAATGCCATTGTCCTTACGACGGGTAACAAGTCTGAGCTGGCCACTGGCTATTGCACGCTTTACGGCGATATGGTGGGCGGTTATGCGCCGCTCAAGGATATTCCCAAGACGCTTGTGTACAAACTGGCCCGGTGGAGAAACACCCAATCCGAGGTGATTCCGGAGCGTATTATTACGCGACCGCCATCGGCCGAGCTGCGCGAAGATCAGACAGATCAGGATAGCCTGCCTGATTACGAAGTGCTGGATGCCATTCTTGAACACCTGATGGAACACAACGATTCTGTCGAGGCCATTGTCAATACGGGCCTCGCGCGTGAAGATGTAGAGAAGGTGGCACGTCTTCTGCGCATCAATGAATATAAGCGTCGACAGGGTGCGCCCGGACCCAAGATCACCACGCGCGCATTCGGTCGCGACTGGCGCTTTCCAATCACCAACGGCTATCGTTTCTAAACGATCAGAGAAAAAAATATGCTATTCTTTTCCAGTAAAAAGCGGGGCTTTGCCCTGTAAAGAAAAGGAAACCACGTGAAATTAATAACAGCCATCATAAAACCTTTCAAGCTAGATGAAGTTCGCGAGTCGCTGGCGGATATTGGCGTTAGCGGATTGACTGTTGCAGAAGTAAAAGGGTTTGGCCGGCAGAAAGGGCACACAGAACTTTATCGTGGCGCCGAATATGTGGTGGACTTCCTGCCGAAAGTGCGGGTAGAAGTTGTCATTGCAGACAGTCTGGTTGATTCGGCCATCGAAGCCATTATCAAGGCAGCGCGTACCGGGAAAATCGGGGATGGCAAAATTTTCGTCACACCGGTTGAACGTGCCATCCGAATCCGTACGGGTGAACAGGACGATAACGCATTATGAGCCTGTCCTGTAAATTCTGACTCGTTGTGAGTGGTTCAGACTCGCGGATGTTTCAGCAGGTCTGACCAGAATGCTGGCAGAAAGCACTCTGTAACCTGCAGGGGTTGTTCATTCTTCCAGAAAACGGAGCGACGAGCGAGCAGCCGACTATGCCCGGAAGAGGGCAGCTGTCCGGCACGAACCACTGCTTTATATATCGGCAACGGTGATTTTGCTATGCATGATTCGAACACTGATCGTACAATGGCCGGGTCGTTATAGAGAATATCGGCCAGGGGTCGTGTTCGCAGTCTGCGTACCGACTGCCAGACAGATCTGGCGGCATCCAGCGGGGTAATGCTCCGGGCAACTACCGCGGGTGTGTCATCAATGGACATGCAGATCTCCCGAACCCAGACAATGGTGTCCGGTCTCTGCCCGATAGTCCGCAACTCATCGGCGGTTACCAATTCGGCATATTCGCCAATTACCTGAATACGCACTTCACCCTGCGCTCGTAATCCCTGAGTCAGCGGACCAGGACGAAACAGCCAGTATTTCTGTATCGGATCCAGTTTCGGTGAGGGCCGGTTCAACCAGCCGGGTGAATGGGATTCAGGCTTCATGAGTTACAAATTGCCAACGAGGCAGGAGTGACTGGTGCCAGCGTAATTGTTCGGACGAGATGGAACGCAAGGAATGAATCGAGCGTAACGGCGCCAGCATGACCACAATGACTGACAGACTTCCGTAGAATACGGACAAAGAAAGACACTATAGCAAATTTGCGTACGCAAACGGAATCAAATGGAAAAGACAAGAATTTCAAAATTGCTCGCTGAGCGTGGACTGTGTTCCCGCCGCGAAGCGGACGCCTATATCGAACGTGGCTGGGTACGGGTCGACGGCAAAGTTGCGAAGCTCGGAGAAAAAGCCTGGCCCGATCAGTCCATCACGCTGGATAAATCCGCACAGGCCAGACAGACGGCGCGCGTGACGATTATTCTGAACAAACCGGTGGGCTATGTGTCCGGACAGGCTGAAGATGGCTATCGGCCGGCTGTGACCCTGGTGACACCGGACCGTCAATATGATCGTGACAGAAACACCTTTAACCCCTCGCATCTGCGCGGCCTCGCACCGGCAGGGCGACTGGACATCGATTCCCAGGGGCTACTGGTGCTGACGCAGGACGGACGCATCGCGCGCCAGCTGATCGGAGAAGATTCGGAAGTGGAAAAGGAATATCTTGTGCGGGTAGAAGGCAAGATCAGCGGCAATGGCCTGCAACTGCTGAATCACGGCCTGTCGCTGGATGGTGAACAGCTTCGTCCTGCCGAAGTCACCTGGCAAAACGACGATCAGCTCAAGTTCATATTGCAGGAAGGGAAAAAGCGGCAGATTCGCCGGATGTGCCAGATGGTGGGACTGAATGTGATTGGTCTGAAGCGAGTACGCATGGGCAATGTGACGCTGGCTGATCTGCCACCGGGCAAGTGGCGTTATCTGAAAAGTCATGAACGGTTTTTGTGACGCCGGAGAAAAGAGCCCATTCGGATATTCAACAATATCTTATAATGATCGCCATGCACCTTTAACCTAAGTCAAGGATACCGATCATGCGCACCAATAAAGGGTTTATCGCGGCTGCCATCGCGGCCGCTCTTGTTTTGACTGGCTGTGACACCATGGATCACATGTTCAAGGACCGCACATCTACAGGCGGTACCCGCGTGAGCGATGTGCCCACCACGCCACCACCATCACAGGCACCTGTCAGCACGCCGCCCGCGCCTTCTCAGTCTGTTGCCACATCATCTCTGATCATGTATGTTGCCTCACGCACTCAGGTGCCAGGCTACACTGCCGTGCGCCAGAATGGAGTGCTGGTTTACGTGGACCCAAGACAGACGCTGACCCGCAACGACCTGCAAAATGCCGTTGCAACACGCAACAGTGCCGGCAAGGCCTTCGTCAAGCTTGAGTTCTCACCATCCGGAAAGGACCGCCTCGCCAGCTTCACGAGCAATAACATCGGCAAGAGCTTTGCCGTCACGCAAAAGAACCGGCTTGTATCCATTATCAACATCAGCAAACCCATCACCTCGGGCGTTCTGTATGTGCCAATGTCAAGCGAGGAAGCCGCCACGCAATTTGAAGATCAGATTCTTGACGGAGAATAATTCTGGTTTCACGCAAGGTATCGTCATAAAGACGACAGCTTTGTGATTTGCTGAAATTTTTCTGTATTCGTCAAAGGCCGGCCTCCGCGTGGAGTGCCGGCCTTTTCCAATCCCGGGCTCGGTGGAATCAGGCGAAAGACAATGACAACGTAGCCACCACTGGTGCATGATCAGACGGCTGTTCATTGCCTCTGGGCGCCTTGTCGATGATGCATGCGGTGCATTCGCTGGCCAGCGACTCTGTCAGAAGAATATGGTCGATACGCAGGCC
>JBEBTQ010000237.1:0-5677 GCA_040393685.1 Advenella kashmirensis
AAAAGCCGTGTCCCGTAAAGCAAATGGCCCCAAAGATGAAAAAGGAAATGCCGGGGAATTGCACCAGCAGGCAGGTGGAGCTCATCCGGTCATGACCACACAGCAGGGTCTGGCCATCAGCGACAATCAGAATTCGCTGAGCTCCAACCCACGCGGCCCCACCTTGATCGAAGATTTTGTTCTTCGTGAAAAAATTACCCATTTCGATCACGAACGTATTCCCGAGAGGATTGTTCACGCGCGCGGTACAGGCGCGCATGGGTATTTTGAGTTGACTCAATCACTTTCGAAATATACAACGGCAAAACTGCTGACAGAGAAGAATGTACAGACGCCCGTATTCTGTCGCTTCTCCACCGTGGCCGGCGGTAGCGGCTCGGTGGATACGCCTCGCGATGTGCGCGGCTTTGCGGTCAAGTTCTATACTAAGGAAGGTAACTGGGATCTGGTGGGCAATAATATGCCTGTGTTCTTCATTCAGGACGCCATCAAGTTTCCGGATCTGATCCATGCCGTCAAAATGGAGCCGGATCGTGGCTTTCCCCAGGCTGCCAGCGCGCACGACACGTTCTGGGATTTCATTTCCCTGATGCCCGAGTCCATGCATATGGTCATGTGGGCAATGAGTGATCGCGCTATCCCACGTTCCTTGCGGATGATGGAAGGATTTGGTATCCATAGCTTCCGTCTGATCGACAAGGCCGGCAATACCACATTTGTGAAGTTTCACTGGCGGCCGAAGCTGGGCCTGCAGTCAACGGTCTGGGACGAGGCGGTGAAGCTTGCCGGCGCAGATCCGGATTTCCATCGTCGTGATTTTTTTGAGGCCATCCAGAATGGCAGCTATCCAGAGTGGGAGCTGGGCGTTCAGCTTTTCACCCAGGAAGAGGCCGACAAGTTCCCGTTTGATCATCTGGATTCAACAAAACTCATTCCCGAGGAACTGGTCCCGCTCAAAATGATCGGCCGCATGGTGTTGAACCGCTGGCCGGATAATTTCTTTGCCGAAACGGAACAGGTCGCGTTCTGTCCCGCCAATATTGTGCCGGGTATCGACTTTTCTGACGATCCGTTGCTGCAGGGCAGACTGTTTTCTTACCTGGATACACAACTATCGCGATTGGGCGGGCCCAATTTCGCGCAGATTCCCGTTAATGCGCCCAAATGTCCATTCCACAATAATCAGCGTGACGGCCATATGCAGATGCAGGTCAACAAAGGAAGGACAGCTTACGATCCGCAAAGCCTGGAGCCTGAAGCGTCGCGGGCCAGCGCCACAACTGGCTTTCATAGTGCCGCCATTCAGAATGATGGCGTCAAATCCCGCATTCGTTCCGAGAGCTTTGCCGATCATTACAGCCAGGCAAGAATGTTCTTTCGCAGTCAGTCGGACATAGAGCAAGCACATCTGGCATCGGCGCTGGTATTTGAGCTGTCGAAAGTGGAAACGGAACACGTGCGTCTGGCAGTTGTCAGTCAGCTGCGCGTCATAGATGAGAGCCTGGCAAAACGGGTTGGCAATGGTCTGGGGCTCAAATCGTTGCCACCGGCTGCCAAACCACAAGTGCCGGTAAAGGATATGGCTCCGTCTCCGGCCCTGCGGATTATCGATAAAATGAAAGATACGCTGGAAGGACGTACCATAGGCATTCTGATTGCAGATGGTTCAAACAATGAAACCATCGATGCGATGAAAAAGGCGCTGACCAAGGCGGGCGCGGCCTGCAAACTGGTAGCGCAGAAACGGGGAGTCACACTCAAGGATGGCACGTCGGTAACCGCTGACGGCCAGCTCGCGGGTACACCTTCTATCGTGTTTGACGGCGTTGTCAGTATTCTGCCCATGGCCGAGGCAGAGAAACTGGTGAAAGAAGCAGCCGCCATCGACTGGTTCCGCGATGCCTTTGGGCACCTGAAAGCCATCGCGGCCTGTAAAGGAACGCATAAAATCCTGGAGGCCGCTGGTATTAAACCCGATGCCGGTGTTGTGGCACCGGAGGACATCAAAGGGTTTATCAAACTGGCCAAAACGCGTCAGTGGGACAGGGAACCCAAAATCCGTACGCTGGCTTGAAATCGACATGACCTGATGTGAAAAAAGCAATCCCACTGATAGCGGTATCTTCAGTGGGTTTGCTGCTTTAAGGACTAGGCCAGAGAATCTCTATCTGTCGCGAGACTTGTATCCGTCTCATTGTCGCGGACGCCGGATTCTGAAACCACAGGCTGGTTCAGCGTTTCCCGCAGCACCCATCCTTTGTCTGAATGGTTCAATACAAAATAAACGGTCTGCTCCCTGGCGGCAACCCTGGTTCCAAGCCGCATTACCCGTTCCGGTCGGTCCAGATGGACCGCAAACAGAATTCGAATAAAGGTGTCCGCATGGCGGGGAACCTGTGCAGAAGATTCCCATTGTGACAACTGTGATTCGGTTACGCCCAGCCGTTTACAGAGCGTGGCTGGCGGCAGCTGCAGTTCCTTGCAAAGGTATTGGAACTCTACGCCACTCAGAGGCACACTTTTTACGCATAGCGCACTGCAAATTGTTCGGCGCAGCCCTTGAGGATTATGGACGACAATGCTTCGACCGTTCCTGGTCTGCTTTATTCTATAACCATTGCTCAGCCAGATGTTTTGCAGGCCACCATCAACAAACGGATGCATTGTCAATCCCAAAAAGTCACTACCTCGTGAACTGGTTGTCATGAAAAGTATACAGTAGGCCGACAGCGAATATGACAAATTTAATACAAGGGATAAAGGTATGGAGCACACTGATTCATACTATTTATTTATTAATCAATCGAAATAATCAATTTAATATTTCAATCAGAATTCATTAGAATGGTTCAAAAATCCATCAATAATTGTCAGGGAGACGCTATGCAAAGTCTGTTGGTAGGTTGCGGCGCCGGATTTTCAGGGGACCGCATCGATGCAGCGCAGGCCGTGGTCAGGACCCTGATCGCCCGTGCTCAGCCTTCCGTATTGATATTCGAAATGCTGGCAGAGCGGACGCTGGCGCTGGGGCAGCTGGCAAAAAACCAGGATCCTGCCATGGGTTACGAACCACTGCTGGAACAGGTTCTGCAACCGATACTGAAAGATTGCATCGAGCATCATATACCCATCGTTAGCAATTTCGGCGCAGCCAATCCGGTGGCGGCAGCCCGGGCAATCCGGTCGCTTGCTTCATCGCTGGGACTGGATGGTTTGAAAATTGCCATTGTTGAAGGCGACGATATTCTGCATAAAGTGGATCTGGACAGCATGCAAATCTGGGAAGGCGACCGGGAACTGGCCGCAGGTACCAAAGATCCGATCGCTGCAAACGTTTATCTGGGAGCCAGGTCGATTGCTCAGGCACTCACTGACGGCAGCCAGATTGTGATTACGGGACGAGTGGCTGATCCGGCTCTGACTGTCGGTCCGGCCGTCTCACATTTCAATTGGGATTGGGAGGACTGGGACCGTCTCGCATCGGCAACGCTGGCAGGACACTTGCTGGAATGCGGTTCGCAGGTCACCGGCGGATATTTTGCGGATCCGGGCTACAAGGACGTTCCCGATCTTGCCCATGTCGGCTTCCCCATTGCAGAGATCTTTGAAAATGGACGCATTGTCATTGGCAAAGCGGATGGAACGGGCGGTGTGGTCAATTTGATGACGGTGAAGGAACAGATGTTATATGAAATACATGATCCCGCCTGCTATATCACCCCTGATGTCGTGCTGGATATCTCCAATGTCCACATCCGCCAGATGTCACCCAATCTCGTAGAACTCACAGGGGCTACCGGAAAGGCGCGGCCCGATACATTGAAGGCTACGGTCTCTTTCATGGGTGACTGGTTTGGTGAAGGTGAAATTTCATATGCCGGACGCAATGCCGGCCATCGTGCGCGTCTGGCGGCCGATGTGCTGGCTGAGCGGGCCAAATTGCTGACAGAACCGTGTCGCTTTCGTCAGGATCTGATCGGGACCGTGAGTATTCTGGATTCCGATAGCGGCGATCTGGCCGACACGCTTTCCCTGACAGAAACTCAGGATGTACGGCTGCGTCTGGCTGTCAATGCGCCTGCACGTTCGACCGTTGAGCGGCTGATGCACGAAGTCAATGCGCTGTATTGCTGCGGTCCGGCTGGCGGCGGTGGCGTTCGGACGAATATCAAGCGCAGTGTGCGAACGGTTTCCTATCTGATTCCCAGGGAACAGGTGAGCGAATCCTGGCGGTATGTGACGGGAGATGAGACATGACCAGGACAGTCACACTTCATGAAATTGCTCACGCAAGAGCGGGAGATAAGGGAAATCGGCTCAATATCAGTCTGATTCCCTACGAAGAAAAACACTGGCCCATCCTGCTTGAGCAGGTCAGTGCCGAGAAAGTTCAGGCATGGTTCGCGCATCGCGGTGCCAGCCACGTTGTGCGCTACGAGCTGCCGAATATTCAGGCACTCAATTTTGTTATCGACAACGTACTTGAAGGCGGTGTCAACAGCAGCCTGAATCTGGACAAGCACGGCAAGTCGAATTCTTTTCGACTGCTGGATATGACCGTGCAGATCTGAAATTTAACCTGGAGACAGAAAATGAGAATGAAGAATGTAAAACGTGTGATGACTTCGGCGCTTCTGGGTGCCTGCATGCTGGGCAGCCAGGCATGGGCGGCCTATCCCGAGCGGCCCATCACATTTGTCGTGCCCTTTGGTGCAGGCAGCGGAACAGACAAGCTGGCCCGCGTACTTGCAGAAGAGGTCTCAAAGAAGGTTGGACAGACTGTTGTCGTTGAAAACAAGGGGGGCGCCAGTGGCTTCATTGCCGCGCAGGACGTGGCGCGCGCCAAACCTGACGGCTATCGTATTTTTGTGACATCCAATACCACGCATGCCAGTAACTCTGCACTGTTCAAAAAGCTGCCTTATGATCCGGTAAAGGATTTTGCGCCGGTATCGAAACTGGGCAATATTCCACTTGTGTTAGTGGTCAATCCTCAGAGCATTCCCTCCAAAACCGTACCCGAATTCATCGATTACCTGAAGCAGAATCCGGATAAAGTGTTCTTCGGAAGCGGATCCACTTCTGCCCGCATCGGTGGGGAACTTTTCAAGATTCTGACCGGCACCAAAATCAGCAATGTCGATTACAAAAGCAATCCGCAGGCCGTTGTTGATACTGTGGGGGGTCAAATCCAGATGATGATCGCCGATGCCTCTACCACGCTGCCGCTGGCACGGGAAGGGAAGCTTCGTGCACTGGCTGTGTCCACCAAAAAGCGTACGGATATTGCCCCGGATCTGCCAACGCTGGAAGAGACAGGTGTGAAAGGCTATGAAATGGTGGCGTGGTTCGCGTCCTACGCGCCCGCAGGAACGCCGCCTGAAGTGATCAGAGTTCTCAATGACGCTTTTGTCAAAACGCTGAATGATCCCGCTGTGGTTAAAAATCTGCAGGTGCAGGGAATAGAGGCCGATGCCAGTACGCCGGAAGAGCTGGCCGCATTTCAGAAAGCGGAAACAGAAAAATGGGTGGATATCGTTGCCAAGGCCGGTGTTGAAGTACGATAGCGGAAAGGGAAGGGCGAGTACGCTCGCTCTGCACCCGATCCATCTTTCGAACTGATAACACACTTGTGAACCTATCGACCAAACAGCTCAAAGCTTTCAAGGCGCTGGCC
>JBEBTQ010000238.1:0-5671 GCA_040393685.1 Advenella kashmirensis
CCGCTGGCCGTATTGCCGCATCCCGTGTTTCCCGAGGCACAGTCCATTGTCTGGTGTACGTCTCCAGAGCGCGCCCGCTCACTGCTGGCGGCGGACGATGCCACGTTTTCACGCGAACTCACCGAACACTTCGGTGATCGTCTGGGCAACTTCACGGTACTGGAGTCTCGCCATATTTTTCCATTGGCATTGAGCGTGGCCAAAAATACGGTGGACGGGCGCATTGCCACCATCGGCAATGCTGCACAGGCATTGCATCCCGTTGCCGGCCAAGGCCTGAACCTGGGGTTACGTGATGTCGCCGGTCTGCTGCATGCCCTGCATGCGTGGCTGCCACAGGTGCAGTCAGATCCGCAGACAGCGCTGTCTGAGTTTGCAGACGGACGCCGTGCTGACCGTAGCATCACCCGTCAGCTCACAGATTTCATGCCTCGGATCTTCACAACGGGCAATCCCCTGGTCGAACACGCATGCGGCCTGTCGCTGCTGGCGCTGGATCTGGCCGAACCGCTACGCCGCCCCCTGGCCCGGCACCTGCTGCAGGGATACCGGAACTAGCATCGTCTTTACCCGAGTGCTGCCTCAACCTTGGTAAAATGCCGTCATGCAAATCGGTCCCTGGTCTCTTCCCAATCCTGTTTTCGTGGCACCCATGGCGGGCGTCACCGACAGACCTTTTCGTCAGTTGTGTAAACAGCTGGGCGCAGGCTATGCCGTCTCGGAAATGGCCGCAAGCAATCCCGCTCTCTGGGATAGTGTCAAAACATCCAGAAGGCTGAACCATGACGGGGAAGTCGATCCCATTGCCGTGCAGATCGCCGGCGCGGACCCGGATATGCTGGCTGAAGCTGCCGTCTTCAATATTGGCAAAGGGGCTCGCATTATCGACATCAATATGGGATGTCCGGTAAAAAAAGTCTGCCATGTTGCCTCCGGCTCTGCCCTGCTTCGCGATGAAGCCCTGGTTGCGCGCATTCTTGAAACCGTCGTCAACGCCTGCCGGCCTTATGAGGTACCTGTTACCCTCAAGACCCGTACCGGCTGGGACCGAGAAAACCGCAATGCACTGCGCATCGCCCGCATTGCCGAAGACGCAGGCATTGCAGCCCTCACGCTGCATGGCCGCACACGTTGCGATCTTTATACCGGTCACGCCGAATATGACACCATTGCCGCCGTCAAGGCTGCAATTTCCATCCCGGTCATTGCCAACGGGGATATTACCGATCCGCAAAAAGCCCGCTACGTCCTGGATTACACAGGTGCCGATGCCATCATGATTGGCCGCGCCGCGCAGGGCAATCCATGGATTTTCCGGCAGATCAATCATTATCTGGAAACCGGCACCCTGCTTGCGCCCCCCTCGTGGGAACATATGCGTGACGTGCTTCTGGCCCATCTCGATCACCATTATCGCTTCTATGGCGAATATACTGGTGTCAGAACAGCGCGCAAGCATATTGGCTGGTACATTAATGATCTGCCTCATGCTGAATTGTTTCGGCAACAAATGAATTGCCTTGAAACCTGTCAGGAGCAGTACAATGCTGTCAATCAGTGGTTCACCAAGCTGGTCAACGAATCAGCACCGCGCATAGCACAAGCTGCACTCCACTAAGTCAGAACAACAAAAATTTCCCATCATCGCCATTATGAATAACACACAAGACCTTCAGGAATGTGTACGCACAAACCTTGAACTTTATTTCAATGAGCTGGGCGACGGCGAAGCCGGAAACCTTTGGAACATGGTCACCAGTTGCGTAGAGAAGCCGCTGCTGGAAGTGGTCATGAGCAAAGCCGGTCACAACCAGTCGCGCGCCGCAGACATGCTGGGCATTACCCGCAACACCCTGCGCAAGAAACTGATTTCTCATCATTTACTGTAATTATCTTCATGACTATCAAGACCGCCTTACTTTCCGTATCGGATAAAACCGGTATCGTCGACTTCGCCCGCGCGCTGCACAGCCGCGGCGTCAAGCTCCTGTCTACCGGGGGCACTGCTGCACTGCTGAAAAAAGAAGGTCTGGACGTGACCGAAGTGGCAGAGCACACGCAATCTCCGGAAATTCTGGACGGCCGCGTCAAGACCCTGCACCCTCGCATTCACGGTGGCCTGCTGGCCCGACGCGACAGTCAGGCTCATCTGGATACACTCAAAACCCATGAGATCGACCCCATTGATCTGCTGGTGGTGAACCTGTACCCATTTCGTGAAACCATCGCCAAAGAAGGCTGCACATTCGCCGACGCCGTAGAGAATATTGATATCGGCGGTCCTGCCATGTTGCGTGCCGCAGCCAAGAATCACGGAACAGAAAAAGGCGGTGTCACAGTCGTGATTGATCCTGCCGACTACGAAGCCGTGCTGCGAGAGCTGGATGAAAACGGTGGCACCTCTTATGGTCTGCGCCTGTCGCTTGCCAGAAAAGTGTATGCACACACTGCTGCCTACGATGGCGCCATTGCCAGCTATCTGAGCGCCATTACAGACGCCGAGCCTGCGCAGGACGCGGCACCTGCCCGCCAGACGTGGCCTCAGACACTCACTATTCAGCTGCGTCAGCATCAGGCGCTGCGCTATGGCGAAAATCCGCACCAGTCTGCGGCCTTCTATCTGGACAGCAATGTACCGGCAGGCGTACTGGGCAACTATGAGCAGCTGCAGGGTAAGGAACTCTCCTACAACAACATTGCCGATGCTGACGCCGCATGGGAATGTGTACGTACCTTCCAGGCACCGGCATGTGTCATTGTCAAACACGCCAACCCTTGCGGTGTGGCCGTGGCCGAAGACGCGGCTGGCGCGTATCGCAAGGCATTCCAGACTGACCCGACGTCGGCTTTCGGCGGTATCATCGCGTTCAACCGGATCGTGGACGAAGAAACCGCGCGCGCCGTGAGCGAACAGTTTATGGAAGTACTGCTGGCTCCTGAATATACGCCCGATGCGCTGGTCCTTCTGGCCAGCAAGAAGAACGTGCGCGTTCTGACGGTCGCGCTGGGCGACGGCCAGAATGGCTTTGACGTCAAACGCGTGGGCGGTGGATGGCTGGTGCAGAACCCCGACCACAAGCCACTGACTGCAGCCGATTGCCGCGTAGTCACGCGCAAGCAGCCCACCGACAAACAGATGGATGATCTGCTGTTTGCATGGAATGTGGCACAGTTTGTCAAATCCAACGCCATTGTCTTCTGCCGCGACGGCATGACCTATGGCGTAGGCGCAGGCCAGATGAGTCGTATTGATTCTGCGCGCATTGCTTCCATCAAGGCGGAAAATGCAGGCCTGTCATTGCAGAACACCGCTGCAGCCTCGGATGCCTTCTTCCCCTTCCGCGACGGTCTGGACGTGATTGTCAAGGCCGGCGCAGATTGCGTCATTCAGCCTGGCGGCAGCGTGCGAGATGATGAGGTGATTGCGGCAGCAGACCAGCATGGCATTGCCATGGTGCTCACTGGTACCCGACACTTCCGTCATTAATTGCAGATGTGATAACGCTCCGGTTCGCGCCGGGGCTTTTTCAGGGAGTCATGGATGTTGCGGATTCTTGGCATTGATCCGGGCCTGCGTCGTACCGGTTTCGGCGTCATCGACACTGCCGGAATGCGTATGGCCTACGTGGCCAGTGGCACCATCGTGGTTCCCACAGATATTCCCCTGCATGAACGCCTCAAGGTCATACTGGACAGCATTCGCGAAGTGGTGGATACCTATTCGCCAACGGAATCGGCACTGGAAAAAGTTTTCGTCAATACCAATCCCGCCTCGACACTGCTGCTTGGACAGGCGCGAGGCGCTGCCATGTGTGCGCTGGCGGACCGCCATCTTGACGTGACAGAATACACCGCCCTGCAAATCAAGAAAGCCGTGGTAGGCAACGGCCATGCGCAAAAAGAACAGGTTCAGCACATGGTACAGCGTCTGCTTACGCTTAATTCACTTCCTGCACCCGACTCGGCTGACGCGCTGGCCTGCGCCATCTGCCACGCCCATGCGGCACCGCTGGCAACGCGGCTGACCAGTCAGAATGTCCTGGTGGGTCGTCGAGTTCGCACTCGGCTTCGTGCGGGCCGACTGGTCGAATAATAGTATTGTTGATTTACCCTGCACGACAGGGTCTGTGGAGCTTTTGATGATCGGACGACTGACCGGCCTTCTGATAGAAAAACAACCGCCCAGCCTTTGCCTGGACGTCAATGGCGTGGGATACGATATTGATGTGCCCATGAGCACATTCTACGATCTGCCGGAAGCTGGTGCCAGGGTGACGCTGTTCACTCACCTCGCTATTCGCGAAGACGCGCATGTACTATATGGCTTTCTGCGCCAGGAAGAACGCGCCACCTTTCGAGCCTTGATCAAAGTCACCGGTATTGGCGCACGCACGGCACTGGCGGTGCTGTCCGGCATGAGCAGTGCAGACCTGGCCGCCGCTGTGGCGCAACAGGATACCGCCCTACTTACGCGGGTGCCGGGTATTGGCAAGAAAACCGCAGAACGCTTGCTGCTGGAGTTGCGTGGCAAACTGGACGCAATCGCACCTGCAACCCCGACAGCGGGCGGTCAGAGCGATGTGCTCAATGCCCTGCTGGCGCTGGGTTATTCTGACCGGGAAGCGCGGGCGGCGGTCAAATCCCTGGCGCCCGATCTGGGTGTATCCGAGGGCATTCGCGCTGCCCTGAAAACACTCTCGGGCTGACAATGGGATGAACATAGCAAAAGAAATCGGCTAGGGTTTGCACTAATCACAAACGAAATGCCTTGCACGCAGCAAATATTGCCGTAAAGTTACCCGATTCTTTTATTTCAACAACATAAACCCAAGCGTTGGGGAGACAATATCATGCGTGCACACTGGATCAAGAAAGCCCTGGCCGCCGGCATTCTGTCGGCCTTTGTTATGACACCCGTCATGGCAGAACAAACGTTGAAACTGGCATATGCGCTGTCCAAGAATTCTCACTACGGAGTGGCAGCCGATGCTTTCGAGAAATCCATTGGCGAGAGCACAAAAGGACAGTTCAAGGTTCAGCAATTTCCCAATAGTGCACTGGGCGGAGAACGCGAAGTTATAGAAGGTCTGCAATTGGGTACCATTGATGCCGCCGTGGTTTCCACAGGTGCCACGCTCAATTTTGTACCAGAGACTGGCGTCATCGATATTCCCTTCCTGTTCCGCGATCTGGATCACGCGCGTAAAGTGCTGGACGGTCCTATCGGCAAGAAGCTGCTCAGCGACTTTACCGAAAAAGGCCTGGTTGCGCTTGCCTGGGGTGAACAGGGTTTTCGCCACCTGACCAATAATGTGCGTCCGGTGAAAACGCCGGCCGATCTGAAAGGTCTGAAAATTCGCACCACCGAGAATCCGATACACATTACCGCCTTCCGCAAGATCGGTATGCTGCCTACGCCCATGGCATGGCCCGAAGTGGCCACCGCCCTGCAACAGGGCACCATAGACGGCCAGGAAAATCCAATGTCGGTTATTGTATCCGCCAAACTGTCACAGATGCAGAAGTATCTGTCGCTGACGGCCCATGTCTATGGCCCCGCCCTGGTATTGATGTCGCCTTCCGTATATGACGGACTGTCGGATGACGACAAGAAAAAATTCAAAGAAGCCGGACTGGCCGCCGCCAAAGCCATGCGCAACTATGTTGATGA
>JBEBTQ010000239.1:0-5641 GCA_040393685.1 Advenella kashmirensis
CGATCTTTGTAGTCGGCAGAAAAATTGACGGCTTCGATATCCACGCCGACCAGATCGGCAACACTGGCAGCGTCCAGCCAGTCCTGTCGGGTAGAACAGTACTCGGAATCGTCATCGTCTTCCCAGTTTTTCATGAAAAGACCAACCACGTCGTAGCCCTGCTCTTTGAGCAGCCATGCGCTGACCGAGGAGTCTACTCCCCCGGACATTCCCACCACAACGCGAGGTTTTACAGATGTTTGTTCAGTCATGGGCAGTATTTTACCGCCCCGGCTGGGTTTACGGGAAAAACATGGGCGTTGCGCCGCTTAAGGTGGCGCAATTGCCCCAGTCTCAGGCGCTCAATGCCTCATCCACCACTTCGACCCAGTGTCGGACCGGCGTTTGCGTTCCCGTTTGCAGGTGTGACATGCAGCCCATATTGGACGTAATGATGACCTCGGGTGACGCAACGGCAATGGAAGCGAGCTTGCGGTCACGCAGACCCGTGGCAATTTCCGGCTGCAGCACAGAATATGTGCCTGCAGAACCGCAGCACAGATTTGCCTCGCCGAAAGCTTTCAGGTCAAAGCCCAGCTCGGCCAGCATGGATTCCGTCTGCGGACGCAGTCCCTGCCAGTGCTGTAGCGTACAAGGAGGGTGAAAGGCAGCCGCAGGCAGCGGTTTGCGAAGTTTCTCTTTGAGAATACCCGCTTCGGGCGCAATCACTTCTGCAATATCCTTGACGTGCTGAACCAGATAGCGAGCCTTTTCAGCATATTCAGGTTCATTGCGCAGGTAGAACGGATATTCCTTAACGAAGGCACCACAGCCCGAGGCGTTCATGATGACGGCCTCTACCTGACCCGATTCCAGCAAGGGAACCCAGGCATCGATATTTGATTTCATTTGTGAAATGCTGTGTTCCTGTTTGTCCAGATGAAAATTCACGGCACCGCAGCATGAATTGCGACTCAGATCCACAGATGAAATACCGACAGCATCCAGAATCCGAATGGTTGCAGCATCGATGGACGGCATAAGCGCGGGTTGAACACAGCCCAGAGGTACCAGCATTTTCCGCTTATGCTGCGACGACGGCAGTTTCCCTGCCGGACGCGACTCGGGCAATTTGGCTGCCAGCGTCGCAGGAAGAAACGACTTAACCATGCGGCCAAGCCGAACCGCTGGCGCAAAGAGTGGTGAGGTCAGGCCGTACGCAAGCAGAGTACGCTTGATCTGGTCTCCTGCCTTGCGAGGTACTCTTTCCGCAACCAGTTCGCGACCGATATCGACCAGGTGGCCATACTGCACACCCGACGGACAGGTGGTTTCACAATTGTGACAGGTCAGACACTGATCCAGATGCTTCTGCGTAATGCTGGTGGGTTCCTTGCCTTCAACAATTTCCTTGATCAGATAAATTCGGCCGCGCGGACTATCGCGCTCGTCGCCGAGAATCTGATAGCTTGGACAGGTCGCAGAACAGAATCCACAATGCACACACTTGCGCAGGATCGCGTCAACTTCTTCGCCATAGCTGCTGTTTTTTGCCCAGTCGGCAAGATTGGTCTGCATAATTCGCTATAGATTCCTGAGTAACCGGTCTGAGTAGAATGTACCCAGTGGATCGAGATTGCTTTTCAGGCGGCGGGTAATGCCTGCAACGCCTTCACTGACAGGCTGGAAAACGCCATCAGCAGGCTGACTGGTGCCGGCGCCCGCCCGAAACAGGGTTGCATGGCCACCGCGCTGAGCTGCTGCGTGACGGATATTTGTCACATCACTGACCTGACGAAGCCAGCGTTGCGCTCCGCCCCACTCCAGCAACTGCACTGTATCGCTCACGGAATCGGCCAGGGGTGGCACACTGACCCGCCAGACGGTGTCGGCAAAAAACGGATGTGTCTGTTCTCTTAAAGACAACCACAGCTGGCTGGCTGCCTCCGGCTCAATCAGATCGCCACCAACCACATCGCGTGCCTGTCTGACTGCCGGTTCGGCGCCCGACAGGCGAACGTACAGTGTTCCATCCTGTGAGTCATCCTGTGGAATCCAGGCAGACGCGCTGATACCCAGCGCCTTCGCATGCCATGTTCGAAAGCATTCACAGGCCCCGCGGATCGTGCATTGACGCGCAACCGTGATTTCACAGATTGGCTTGGGCAGTACCTTGAACGAGATTTCCAGTATGACGCCGAATACGCCCATGGATCCGGTCAGAAGCCGCGACATGTCGTAACCCGCCACGTTTTTCATCACGGTTCCGCCAAAATGCAGTTCCTGTCCTTCGGCATTAAGCAGAACGGTACCAAGCACAAAATCACTGGCGCCACCAGCAGCCATGCGTCCCGGTCCGGCCAGGCCCGTCGCAATGGCGCCGCCGATGGTCGCGTTCTCTCCGAAATGCGGAGGCTCCCAGGCAAGCCGCTGATTCTTTTCGTCCAGCGCCGCTTCAATTTCTCTTAATGGCGTGCCGCAACAGGCAGTCATTACCAGCTCTGTAGGCTCATAACTGCTGATTCCCGAATACGACGTCACGTCGAGTTCGACCAGGTTATCGCTACTGTTGATCGCATTGCCATAAAACGATTTGGTACCGCCGCCGCGTATGACGATTTGCCTGCGTCCTGCAACAGCTGCAGCAATCTGCTCTGTCAGATCTTCTTTGATGAATTTCATAATGATCAGAACCGTTCAATATCGGGAAAAGCAATCTGTCCGCCGTGGACATGCATGCGGCCGTACTCGGCGCAGCGATTCAGGGTAGGAATCTGTTTGGTAGGATTGAGCAGCATGTCCGGATCAAAAGCACGTTTGAGCGCCGTAAAGGCATCGAGTTCTTCGCGGGTGAACTGCGAGCACATCTGGTTGATTTTTTCCAGTCCCACACCGTGTTCGCCCGTGACCGTTCCGCCTACCTTGATACAGAGTTCCAGAATCTCGGTACCAAAATCCTCTGCGCGACGAACCGAATCGGGATCGTTGGCATCAAACAGGATCAGGGGATGCAGATTTCCATCGCCTGCATGAAAGACGTTGGCGCAGCCCATCTGGTATTTTTCTTCCATTTTCGTCATTTCACTCAGCACATAAGCGAGCTGACTTTTGGGGATGGTGCCATCCATACAGTAGTAGTCAGGAGAAATACGACCGGCGGCCGGAAACGCATTTTTGCGACCTGCCCAGAAGCGCAGGCGCTCCTGTTCGGACTGAGACACCTGCAGGCGCGTTGCACCGCAATCGGAGAAGACTTTTTCCATGCGACCGATTTCGTCTTCCACTTCGGTTTCCGTTCCGTCAGACTCACACAACAGAATTGCCTCGGCCTCCAGGTCGTAGCCTGCGTTTACAAACGGCTCCACCATACGCGTTGCCCGCTTGTCCATCATTTCAAGTCCGGCGGGAATAATACCTGCGCCGATAATATTCTTGACGGCTTCGCCGGCCGCTTCGACCGATGCAAAGCTAGCCATGACAACACGCGCCACTTGCGGCTTGGGAATGAGCTTGACCTTGACCTCGGTCACAATGCCAAGCATACCTTCGGAACCGATAAACGCCGGCAGCAGATTCAGTCCTGGTGCATCGGGCGCATCAGTGCCAAGTTCGATGATTTCGCCTTCGATGGTTACGATACGCAGGCGGATGACGTTATGGACCGTCAGACCATATTTGAGGCAGTGAACACCGCCGGCATTCTCGGCAATATTACCGCCGATGGAACAGGCTATCTGGCTGGATGGATCTGGCGCGTAATAAAGTCCGTAAGCCGCCGCCGCTTCTGAGACAGCCAGGTTTCGGACACCAGGTTCAACAATGGCTGTCGCCGCGATCGGATCAATATGTTTGATGCGATTCAGTTTTGAGACGCCCAGCAGAACGCCCTGTGAATGTGGAGTGGCACCGCCGGATAAACCGGTGCCTGCGCCGCGGGGGACCACGGGCACGCCCAGTTTCCTGCATGTTTTCAGCGTGTGAATAATCTGTTCTTCATTCTCTGGAAGTACCACAATACCGGGTATTTCCTTGAACAGTGTCAAACCATCACACTCGAAAGGTCTTTTTTCTTCAAGACGGGACAGCACGCAGTGCGCCGGCAAGCCAAGGTGCAATTCGGCGATAAGATCTGAAAAATCCGGAACGCTTTCCGCAAGCTGCGGAGCATGCGCAAGCTCGGCACTTACATCCATGTCAAACCTTTTTAAAGAGGACTGATACAACAGGAAAGTATACCTTGCCCGGGCCGGGACAGGAACGTGATTAACCCTAATGATTATTGACTATGGCGCTAAAGCAAAATGACTTCGGTGCACATAATGACAGCACATGCGAACGTCAGCACGCTCCTTCGCATCGGTCAAGCCAACAACGAAATCGTTGCTGGCGTATCCCTTGTCAGCCGTTCATCTCGATTTTGAGTTCGCGTCGTGTACGGACCGCTTTGGCGAGCCGTTCCAGAACCTCTACCGATGTCTCCCATCCGATGCAGCCATCAGTGATGCTCTGACCGTAGGTCAGCTCAACACCCTCTTTCAGATCCTGACGACCCGCGACCAGATGACTTTCCACCATCACACCAAAAATCCGATGATCGCCACTTTCGATCTGACCCGCCACGTCATTGATTACCATCGGCTGGTTTTCATATTTTTTATTGCTGTTGGCGTGGCTGGCATCAATCATGACGCGAGATGCCAGACCTGCCTTGGACAACTGTTCAGACATCAGGTTGATATTTTCGGCGTCATAATTGGGTGCCTTGCCGCCGCGCAGAATGACATGACAATCGTCATTACCCGTGGTGGATACAATGGCTGAGTGTCCGCCCTTGGTTACTGACAGAAAATGATGCGGCTGGGATGCCGCGTTAATTGCATCAATGGCAATTTTGATATTGCCGTCAGTACCGTTTTTGAACCCGACCGGGCATGACAGACCAGAGGCAAGTTCGCGGTGCACCTGACTCTCTGTGGTCCGCGCACCAATGGCTCCCCAGGAAACCAGGTCAGCAATATATTGAGGCGTGATCATATCCAGGAATTCGCAGCCTGCAGGAACGCCACTTTCATTAACTTCCATCAGCAATTCCCGGGCCAGACGAACGCCCTTGTTGATATTGAAGCTGCCGTCCAGATCGGGATCGTTGATCAGCCCTTTCCACCCTACCGTGGTACGTGGCTTTTCAAAGTAAACACGCATGACGATTTCCAGATCTTCGCTGAAACGGTCGCGCTGTTCCTTCAGACGTTTGACATATTCGCGCGCGGCCTGTGGATCATGAATGGAGCAAGGTCCGATAATGACAACCAGACGGTCATCTTTGGCATGAAGAATCCGATGAATGGCTTCGCGGGTATCGTGCACGAGACCGGAAACGGCAGCGGAACAGGTAAATTCACGCATCAGATGAGAAGGCGGGCTAAGCTCTTTAATTTCGCGGATGCGCAAATCGTCGGTATTGTAGGACACAGAAAACTCCAGATATATCGTTAATCAGATAATTACACTTCGAATCGGTGATCATTCACTCAGCCCGGCAAAGCGTGGAACATAAAACAAAAAAGGCCACCAGTTTTTCTGGCGGCCTTCGATGTTTTGTAGCTTGTTCTGCTTTCGCTAAGTACGCAACGTCCTTTCCTCCGCCTATCGCGTCGAAAAT
>JBEBTQ010000240.1:0-5641 GCA_040393685.1 Advenella kashmirensis
ACAGGCAAGACCATGACCGACACAGGCAAGACCATGACGGGCGCAGGGAACACTATGGCTGGTATCAGGAGTGCAATAATTGCACGGGCGCGGAAAACGCGAGCACAGACCACTTCCGTGTTGCTCGCTTTTGCGCTACTGTTATCTTGTCCTGGTCTGGCGCAGGCCGCGCTGTCTGCTGAAGACCTGGCGTGGCTTAGTCGCGTCACATATGGGGTGAACAAACAGACTGCCGCTGAATATGAAAAACTGGGTCGTGAGAAATTTCTGGAAGAACAATTGCATCCGCCAGAGAAGGATGTCCTGGACGAAGCCACCGAAGCCAATCTGGCACGCAATGTGGTTGATATGAACGAGGTGTTGACGGACGTGACCCTGCGGCGTCAGGAGTTTGTGAAAAAAGAAAAAGACCCCAAAAAACGTTCTCAGTTCAATACAAAGATTCGTATGGAAGGCAACAAGGTGTTTGACGTTGCCAAGCGTCGACATATGATTCGCGCCATTTATTCTCCATGGCAACTCAAAGAACAAATGGCGTGGTTCTGGCAGAATCATTTTTCCGTCTTCACCGGTAAAGCCAATATTCGTTTCCAGATCGGCGACTGGGAAGACAATGTCATTCGGCCTCATGCAATGGGTAAATTCCGTGACTTGCTGCTCGCCACCATGCGCCATCCCGCGATGCTGGATTATCTGGATGCCTCAAAGAACAAGAAGGGCAAGCCTAACGAAAACTACGCGCGTGAACTGCTGGAGCTGCACACCATGGGTGTGGGAAGTGGCTATACTCAGAAAGACATTACCGAAGTGGCCCGTATTCTGACCGGTATCAGCGTCAATTTCAGTCCCAAACTGCCAAAAATGAACGAGAAAGCGCGCAAGGGATTTTTCCGCAAGAAAGGCGTGCAGTTCTTCCCTCGATCTCACGATTTTGGCGATAAGACTGTACTTGGAAAAACCATCAAGGGCACAGGCTGGGATGAGATGGAAGCGCTGGCAACACTGCTTGCGACTCAGCCCGCCACCGCCCGTCATATCAGCACAAAACTGGCTCAGTATTTTGTGAGCGACAAACCATCCGCGGCGCTGATCAAGGCAATGAGCGAACAGTTCCTGAAAACGGATGGTGATATTGCCCAAACATTGCAGACTCTTTTTGCCAGCCGCGAGTTCCACGATTCGCTCAAATCCAAGTTCCGCACGCCGATGCAGCTTGTTGTGTCCACCGCGCGCCTGGCCTATGAGGACAGACAGTTGCAGAATTATGCGCCACTCGACTTTTATCTGAAGCGTCTTGGGCAGGGCTTGTATCAGCGCATCACGCCCGACGGTTATCCCATGCAGAAAAATATGTGGGATGGATCAAGCCAGTTATTTAGCCGATTTGAAGTGGTTCGTTCTATAAGCAGTGGCAGCCCCAGATTCTTTCAGTTTGACAAGGATTCACCTGCTTCTAAGCCAGTTATTCCGCGCTTGCGCAACGCATTCTTTCAGGAAAACATTCGTCCTCACCTGACCGCGAATACGCAGAAAATTCTGGACAAGTCGCAAAAGAACCAGGTGCTATGGGATGCCATGCTCTTTTCCTCACCCGAATGGATGAACAGGGAGTTTAAACAATGAACAGACGTGATTTTCTTGCTGCGGGCATGATGTTCCCGCTGGCCATCAACAGCAGCCAGCTGTTTGCTGCTCAAGGCACAGACGTTAAAACACTTGTGATTTTCCTGCGTGGTGCATATGACGCCTGTAATTTCCTGGTGCCCTATACCAGCGATGATTATTATGAACTGCGCCCTCGCATTGCCATTGCCCAGCCGGGCAGTGAAGAGGGGGCTGCACTCAAGCTGGATAATCACTGGGCAATGCACCCGGTCTTTGAGGAAACCCTGATGCCCTTGTGGAAGCAGAAACAGATTTCCTTTATTCCGTTTGCAGGAACCGAGGATTTGTCCCGCAGTCATTTCGAGACACAGGACCTGATGGAAAGCGGGCAACCAGCAAATGGCAGTCGATCCTATGGATCGGGGTTCATGAACCGCCTCGCGGGTGTGCTGGGTGCGAAAGCGGAACCGGTCTCCTTTACCAGCAATAATCCGCTCATTATGCAGGGACCGACGAGAGTGCCGTTAATTGGACTCAAATCGTCGGGCAAATCCGTATATAAGGATAATCAGATTGACCTGCTTGAGGAACTGTACAAAGGAAGCCATCAGGCTGAGGCTGTGGCCGAAGGTATTGCCAATCACAAGATGATGCTTGCCGAATTTGAAAAAGAAAAGCAGGAGGCCAGCCGAAATGCCATCAATGCCAAAGGATTTGATCTGCAGGTCAAGCGCATGGCCACGCTCATGAAAGACAAATACAGCCTGGGCTTTCTGGATATCGGCAACTGGGATACCCACTACAGTCAGGGCGGGGCCACAGGAATGCTGGCCAATCAGTTCAAAAGCCTGGGCAGCGGCCTGAAAACCTTTGCAGAGGAAATGGGCCCGCAATGGGATAAAACAGTGGTGTATGTCATGTCGGAATTTGGTCGCACCTTCCGCGAAAACGGCAGTGGCGGTACCGATCACGGTCATGGTTCAGTCCATTGGCTGCTGGGTGGCGCGATCAATGGTGGGAAAATTCTGGGTGAGCAGACAGATGTGAATGTCGCGTCGCTGAATCAGGAGCGCGACTACAAGGTGCTCAACAACTCTCGTGATGTTCTGGGTGGATTGTTCAAACAGATCTATGGTCTGAACAACGGTCAGGTTCAGAAAATATTCCCGTCATCCAAAGGCTCATCCATTCACATGGTGTAAAGCGCGAATCCGGCGTCCGCCGCTGGCAGTTAACGTCACTGCGCCAAGACTGATTTTTGTTGGCCGCGCACGCGATTGCAACTGTGATTTTTCGCGTCACATACGTTTTATGTCGATTGCCCTAGCGCTCGCCGCCACCAGTCTTCATTCTCCAGAAACCAGTCCACCGTGCTGGCCAGCCCCGAATCAAAACGCGTATCTGCAGTAAAGCCAAGTTCCTGTTCAATCTTTGTTGAGTCCATGGCATATCGTCGATCATGACCAGGACGGTCCTGAACATGCTGCAGCAGCGCGGCGGAGTTGCCGGCCATTGCCGATGCTGCTTTCGGAAATCGCAATCGTAATTCGTCACGGGTGGCAAACGCCTGATCGACCACGGCACACAGGCGCTGCAGCAGATTCACATTTGTCATTTCATTGCGTGCCCCCACATTCCACGTCTCTCCCGGCTGACCTCTGAGCAAAATGGCTTCAATGGCGCGCACGTGATCCATCACATAAAGCCAGTCGCGAATCTGCTGGCCGTCACCAAACACGGGTACCGGTTCATCGCGAAGAATGCGCGTGAGTGCCAACGGGATGAGCTTTTCGGGATACTGATAGGGGCCGTAGTTATTCGAGCAGCGACTGAGCGTTGTGGCCAGTCCATAGGTCTGATGGAACGCGTGTACCAGGTGATCAGACGCTGCCTTGCTGGCCGAATACGGAGAACTGGGCGCGTAGTGTGTTGTTTCAGTAAAGGCCGGTTCATCAGGACGCAGACTGCCAAATACCTCATCGGTGCTCACATGATGAAAACGGTGCGGCACGGGCGACTGACCGCTCAGTGCCGGAACCTCGATCCACACCTGACGCGCCGCTTTGAGCAGACTGTACGTGCCGGCAATATTGGTCTGAATGAATGTATCGGGCGCCTGAATGGAGCGGTCAACATGACTCTCTGCCGCAAAATGCACAATCGTGTCGATGCGATGTTGCCGCATCAGCGCGATCACCTTATCGGTATTACAGATATTGCCGTGCACGAAGGTAAACGCTGTGTGCTTGTCCACCGCGGCCAGGCTCTGCCGATTTCCGGCATAAGTCAGCGCGTCCAGTACCACCACCGTATCTTCGGGATGGTTTTTGATCCAGTATTGAACGAAGTTTGCGCCGATAAAACCAGCGCCGCCAGTGACAAGCAGGGAGGCCATAGTGTCTGAATCAGAAAGTCAGGAAATTTTCGCCAATGATAACAGGCCGAGGGCAGGCATGACAGAAGGAGGGGCAGGCGACACGCCACATTGTCAGGCACACAGACCACCTCTTTAAATACGAGCCACATCGCCAGGCACACACTGCGTCGCCATGCAACACGCCACACCTTCAAGTACACGTCACTTACACCACCTCTTCAGGCATATCGCACATCGGCAGAACTCAACCTCCATCCGCTATAATCCTCGCATCTCTACAAACTTCAGCCTCGTGCTGCCTTCTTCCCGATCACAAATGAAAACAGAACGCCTGGTCATTCCCGATGTCCTGCTCCTCACGCCCGATGTGTACAGCGATGCGCGCGGCTATTTTGTGGAGACCTACAGGCAGCAATGGCTGGATGATGCACTGGGTCGTTCCATACGTTTCGTGCAGGACAACGAATCGCTGTCTTCCTACGGCGTGATTCGGGGTCTGCATTATCAGATGGATCCTTATGCTCAGAACAAGCTGGTGCGCGTGGTATCGGGCAGGATTCTGGACGTCGTAGTCGACCTGCGAAAAAGCAGTGATACCTTCGGACAATCGCTGCAGATCGAGCTGGACGGAGTCAACAAGCAGATGCTGTTCATTCCCGCCGGCTTCGCTCACGGTTTCGCCGTGCTTAGCGAACAGGCCGTCTTCTCTTACAAGGTCGACACGCATTATGCGCCCTCACACGAGCGCGGTCTGGCCTACGATGATCCACAGCTTAGTATCGACTGGCAGATTCCGCGCGAGGATCGTATCCTGGCAGAAAGGGATCTGACCCACCCGGTCTTTGCCAATTTGCAGGATTTATACCCCTGAGGCCAGTCGCATTGTCATAAAATAGACCATCCCAAATATTTATGAGGTGTACATGAATCCGATCCGTAAAGCTGTCTTTCCTGTTGCAGGTCTGGGCACCCGCTTTTTGCCGGCCACCAAGGCCATGCCCAAAGAGATGCTGCCAGTGGTAGACAAGCCGCTGATTCAATACGCAGTAGAAGAAGCAGTCAAGGCAGGTATTACAGATCTGATTTTTATCACGGGTCGTCACAAACGCGCTATCGAAGACCACTTTGACTCCATGCCCGAGCTCGAGTCAGAGCTGGAAGAAAAGGGCAAGCAGGAAATGCTGGAGCAGGTGCGCCAGGTCATTCCTTCCAACGTGAACTGTATTTACATTCGCCAGCCTGCGCCCCTGGGCCTGGGTCATGCGGTGCTTTGCGCGGAACCGGTAGTGGGCAATGAGCCTTTCGCCGTGTTGCTGGCCGATGATCTGATTGATGCCGATGTAGCCGTGACCCAGCAACTTATTCAGGCTGCGCATGCCAACAACGGCAGCGTTCTGGGAATTCAGACCATAAACCGCGAAGATGCCAGCAAATACGGCATTATTGCCGGAAAATCGGTCTCATCCAACACCATCCAGGTATCCAGCATTGTAGAAAAACCCAAGCCCGAAGATGCTCCTTCAGACAAGGCCGTCGTGGGTCGCTATATTCTGGAACCGGAAATTTTTGAATGCCTGCGCCATATCGGCAAGGGCGCCGGTGGCGAAATCCAGCTCACCGACGGCATCGCTGCGCTGCTCAAAAGCCGCAATGTATTCG
>JBEBTQ010000241.1:0-5635 GCA_040393685.1 Advenella kashmirensis
TGGGACTGGTTTGCGGTACGACGACCATGATGGCTGAGGAGGCGATTTTGGCGATAGGCACGAAATCCTTTTCGACATCGTAGCCGGCTTTCGGTCCAAAGAGGGTTTTGTTGACCGCATGCGTCATGGTAATGGCCAGCCAGGTATTGCCGTCGGGTTTGGCTCTGGCCGCTTCCGTTGCGCCCAGGTTTGCATTTGCCCCCGCCTTGTTGTTAACAACAATATTCCAGCCGGTTTTGTCTCCAACACCTTTGGCGACGAGGCGCGCAGCCACGTCGGTCAGGCCGCCCGGTGCAAAGGGCACTATGTAGGTAACGTAGGGATCAGGTTTGAATTCCGCCTGGGCGGCAGGTATCACGGCTGTGCTACCCATACAGAATAATGACAAAAGACCAAGTTTAAGTATGCTGCGCTTTCCTGCAAAATGACGATGCTTCATGGGGTGTCTCCTCCACGAGTGTGATAGGCGGCCGGCCTGGTTTTTTATTGCCGGCCGCCTTGGGAATCAGGCGCTTTCGAACAGTCTTGTCAGGACAAATTCGCGGTGGCCCAGGGTCTCGGCTGCCGTCCAGCGACCATTGGCGGTCGCCAGCATGCATTCGAGCAGTTTGTCGCCGGCCTGATCCAGATTGATTTCACGTTGCAGCAGTCCTGACGTGTCAACATCGACATGTTCAGACATAGTTCTGACGGTACGTGGATTGGCGCAGATTTTGATAACAGGCAGAATGGGATTTCCGATCACATTGCCCTGACCGGTGGGGAAGAAGTGCACTGCATAGCCGGAGGCCGCGCAAAGCGTGACCATTTCGGCGGCCGCCGACGATGAGTCCATGAACCACAGGCCTTTGCCGGTAGGGGTTTCAGCCTTGTCCAGCACGCCATCAACCATGCATTTTTTACCGATTTTCTGGATATTGCCCAGGGCTTTTTCTTCAATGGTTGTCAGGCCGCCGGCAATATTGCCTTTGGTGGGCTGAGATTCAGACAGATCAGAGGTTTTCCAGCGATTAATCATATCCTGATAGCGATTGAACATGAACATGAAGTCTTCTCGGACTTTATCGTTGGCGCAACGCGCTGCAACGATCTGTTCGCCGCCAGTCAGTTCTGAAGTTTCGCCAAACACAAGTGTGTTACCGGTTGCATACAGTTTGTCGAAGGCATCGCCTACAGTCGGATTAGCACCGCAGCCGGAAGTGGTGTCTGATTCACCGCATTTTGTAGAGACCCAGAGATCCGAGATCGGGCATTCCACGCGTTCCAGCGCAGTTGCATAGTGCACAAATTCCTTGGCTTTCTTGGAAGCGCGCATGATGGTGTCGTGGTCGCCGTGCAGCTCAATACTGAAGCCGGCAACGGGTTTGCCGGTTTCTGCAATGGCATCCACAATTTTCTTGGTCCAGCCTTCTTCGATGCCAATGACGATGACCGCAGCTACGTTGGGGTTACAGCCGGTGCCGATCAGCGTGCGAAAGTGCAGGTCCAGATCAGCGCCAAATTGCAGACGGCCATAGGGATGCGGAATGCCAATGGTGCCCTTAATGTTGTTGGCAACGGCTTCGACCGCTGCATTGGAGATATCGTCGACGGGAAGAATCACAACGTGATTGCGTATGCCAACGCGTCCGTTGTCTCTTTTGTAACCGCGAAAGGTAGTGTTCGAATCAATAATAGCCATGAAGAATGTCCTTGCTGTTTAGTCTGCTGATGCAGTGGCAGGTGTTGCTCTCTGCACGAGTGTGTTAGGGGCGGGCGGCGCGTTAAGAAAGCGCTTTGCGCGGTGTCGTCGGGCGCGGCATCACAAAGATGCGCGGCAGCGGCGACCTGGCGCGTGTCTTACCACCGTTTGGTCTTGATGTTGTGGACGTGCGCGTGATCGCCGGCGCGGATGGGCGCAACCACTTTACCGATATCGACGCTGTACTTGTAAACAGTGTCGCCGTCTTTCATATCGACCAGGGCTACTTTATGGCCAATGGGGATGTCCTGCGTTGCCTTGACATTAATGATTTTGTCTTCTTCCATATTCCAGCAGCTCAGGTCCATTCCGGCAGTAATGCCTTCGACGACAGCCACCGCAACGGTGTCCTTTGAATCATGCAATACGGCATGGATCATTGATATCTCCTTTCAGTTTTGTTTAATAAGTCCCAATCTGCGTATCATCATAAATGCAATAATTCGTGAAGTCAACTATATCATCTATATGAATTTCGCATGAAAACATCAAATTGTTTTTTGGCGGGACATCCGGCGCAAGCCGTGGCATGATAGGAAGAAGTCATTTAAAATCTGCCGCTTATGAATCACAAAAGCTTCTTCCTGCCTGGAACCCCTCTTTACTTTGCTGTGAAGCAGTCGCTGCTCGCCACGCTGGCCAGCGGTGAATGGGTGCGCGGCCAGGCCATTCCGCCGGAAAACCAGCTCGCTGAAAAATTCGGCGTGTCCATCGGCACCTTGCGCAAGGCGGTGGATGAGCTGGTAAGCGAACACATTCTGATACGCCATCAGGGGCGGGGCACATTCGTTGCCACCCATGAAAGCGACCAGCATTTCTTCAAGTTTTTTCGGATCCAGCGCCGTGACGGCTTCAAGTCTTATCCGGTGACGCAACTTCTGAAGTTTCGCCGCAAGAAGGCGACGAAGGAAGCCAGCGAAAGATTGCAGTTGCCCAAGGACGCCAGCGTTTTTCATTTTTTTAATCTGCTGAGCCTGAACGGCGATCTGGTGATGGTGGATGAGATTCAGGTGCCCGAAATCCTGTTCGCCACATTGACTGAGCAAAGCCTGAGCGAGCGTTCAAGCACGCTCTATAATTTTTATCAGAATAATTTCGGCATTAATATTGTAGACACGCGAGAAAAGCTGAGCGTATGCCAGGCCGATGACGCAGTGGCAGAATGGCTGCACGTGCCTGAGTCCGCCTCGTTGTTGCTGGTAGACCGCATGGCCTATACCTACCAGGACCGTCCGGTGGAATGGCGCCAGTCGCGCGTCAATACCAGCAAGTATGAGTACGTAGCAAAGGAATAGCGCTATATAAATAGCGCCATTAATAGTGGCCTTATGCGTTGCATTCCTCGAGCGACGCCGTAGGACCTTGCGTTACAAAGAATGCGTTATAAGTAGACGCCCTATGCAGTCATCTGCTGCGCACTCTCTTTCAGTTGTTTCGCCAGCGCCTTCCGATCGACTTTGCCAACTGCGTTCTCTGGAAGGCTGGGTAGCTGAATAATCGTAGCGGGCTGGTAAATGCGGGAGAGCTGCGATGCTACCAGTTCTTTGATCTGCGCCAGGTCCAAGTCCCCACCGTCCTTAGCCGTCACAAAAGCCACGGGCACTTCGCCCAGGTCGGCATCGGGCTGACCGATCACACAACAATTGGCGACATCCGGATGCATGGCAAGTACATGCTCGATCTGTGATGGCGAGATGTTTTCACCGCCGCGAATAATCACATCCTTGATACGACCGGTGATGTACAGAAATCCATCTTCGTCGATATAGCCGATATCACCGGTATGCAAGGGACCGTCCTGCCGATCAAGCTGACCGGGTCCGTTCACGCCGACATAGCCCAGCATCAGGCTGTCGCCATCTATACAAATTTCGCCATTGGTCTTGGGTTGCTCAATGCGCTCACCCGACGCAGACAGCAGAAACACCGTCTGGTTGTTCAGGATTCTGCCGATAGAGCCGATTTTTCGGCCCTGCGGTGGATTCATCGTAGAGGTGCAGGTCGCTTCAGACAATCCATAGGAAATAACGAGTGACTGACCCAGATAGTCTTCGATTTTTCTATGCAATTCAGTTGTGATCGGTGCGGATCCGCAGCGGGCCAGTCGCAGCCGACTGACCGCTTGTGCTGATAGTGGATGCGACAGCATCCGTGAATACATGGTCGGCACGCCGGTAATGATCGTGGGCTGTACCGCCTCCATCAGGGGAGGCATGGTCTGCGCAGAGAAGCGCGGTGCAAAATACACCGTCGCGCCCACCACCAGCGGACTGAACAACTGATTATTCAATCCATTGGTGTGATAAATCGGCATGACGTGCAGCAGTTTATCGTCGCGCGTGAGTTCCGTCATGGCAATGACACCCTGAGCATTATTCAGGACGCCCGCATGGCTTTGCAGCACACCTTTGGGTTTGCCGGTACTGCCCGAGGTAAACAGCATCAGCGCTGGACGCGAGAGAGGAATGTCTTGCGACCAGTAGGGCGGCGCTTCGGGCAGACTCATGGGATTGAGTACGCGGACATTGTTGACCGCGGCACTCCCATCCTTCTTATCTGAAAGCAACCATGTAAGCCCACCGCCAGTCAGTCTATCGGCAAGCTCTGTTTCCGCAAGGCGCGGTTCCAGCGGGCACGGACATGCGCCGGCAACCATGACGGCAAGCAGCGTCACCACAGCGTCAATACCACGTTCCATATCAATCGCGACGCGCGCTTCGTCGTCAATTCCTGCTGCGCGCAGACGACCGGCCAGGGCCGCCACTTGATCGTAGAGTTCGTGATATTGCAGTTGTCTTTCGGCATCTTCCAGGGCGATGCGATTTGTGATTTCACTGTTCTGCCAGTTTTCCTGCCACAGGTCCAGGATGCTGCGAATTGCCGTCATGAAGAGTCTCCTAGCGCAATGCGACGTTGGCGTCTTTTTCGAAAAGACCTTCGGGGTCCAGCGAACGCAGCGCGTCCACTTCCGCTCCTGTCGGCAATTCGGTGGGTTTGGCATCCTGCGCGTCAAAAGCGAAACCGGTGCGGCTCACGACTTCATCAATAGAGGACTCGGGGTGATAGGAATGCAGGGCAAGTCGATTGTCTTTTTTGATAAAGACGGCAATGGGCGTGACCACCCCATGGAATCCGCCCCAGGAGGTACGAAAATCCAGCTTTTCTACAAACGTGCGAGTGGAATGCTCAGTGCGCCAGGTACATGCGCGTTTAGCAGTAGGCAGCATGACGGCACCGCCACCACCACCGGGGAGGCGCACTTTCGGAGAATGCCAGTCGCCTATGCAGGAATTGTTGGCATTACCTTTGCCATCAATCTGGGCAGCACCCAGGAAGGTCAGATCCATGCGGCCTCGTGTGCAGAGGTCATAAAAATCCTCATTCGCGAAGATTGACGCAGATTGCTGGGCCAGCACCGGATCAGAGCTTGACAGAGGGATCGACGAAGGGCTGGGATCAACACCACCGGCAACGTTGATATAAATGAAATCCCATTCGTAGGCTCTTTTGGCCATCAGGCAGGCCAGCATGGGCATGGTTGAATTCACACCGCTGAAGGTGATTTCGTTCGGGCGGATAAAGCGGGCCAGATTGGTAACGATGTAAGAAAACGGCGACCAGTGTTGTTCCATTATGCATTTTCCTGTAATTCGGGAGCGGCATTCATATGTGCCTGCAGTGATTCGTCATCACGATTCTGATAGGTTTGCACCGCCGGATAATCAATTTCATAATCGGGCCAGCAGGAACCAGGCCATGCGCCATTTTTCACAATGGAAAAAGCCTCGACCATAAAGTAGGGGATCAGCGTGGTTTCCGGATTGTCTGTGAACACGGCATCGTCAACCAGATTTTCTGCAACCACCAGTACGCTTTTGGCTGAGCGTGACATGA
>JBEBTQ010000242.1:0-5613 GCA_040393685.1 Advenella kashmirensis
ATTTGCTTTACGGGAAACGGCTTTTTTCGCACTTGACTTCATTTGCATCTCCTTGATACCGGACTTGAATCATGATCAGTTGAACGGAATACGGGATGACAGAGGAGTTTGCCACGTTGTAAATGGACGCTTTCAGGTGGGGATCATTTTCCCGCCTGGCTGGCTCCTCACCTCGTTTGAAGCTTGAACATTGGCATAACTAGTATGCCATATTCCCTGTTGACGGTGAAGATGATCCAGACCCGGGAGGTAACCAGAGATTTCGCGAGATTTTCCATAAATTGACCCGCACAAAGCAAAGACCCCCAACACCAGTTGAGGGTCTCGCTTACGAACTCGCGTTGCTGCGTGCTGCGTGCTGCGTGCTGCGTCGCAGGTCTCGTGAAGAATATCCGGTTTACGACGTCTGATTCATGACCTTTTTTGACAGTTCATTACCATGATATTTCTTGTAAATGGCATTGAGCTTGCCGTTCTTCAGATTTTCCTGAATCCATTTATCTAGCCAGGCCTTGAGTTCAGGATTATTTTTAGGCAAGGCAATACCCAGCATGAATTCATTCTGGACAAACTTGATTTCAAACGGATCTTTGCTTTGTTTCTTGTTGATTTCAGCGACGATAGGCCATTGTGAAGACACTACCCGCACCTGACCTGAAGCGCCTGCCGTGACAAGGGTGGCGTCATCTTCAAAGCGGCGAATATTGGCATCTTTCGCATTCTTTGTAATGTCGGCATCATTAACGGTCGCCCGTGTTACACCGATTTGCACGCCTTTGAGGTCGGCATAATTTTTGATCTGTACATCCTTGGGTGCGGCCACGATTGTCTGCAATGACGCATAAGGCACGGTGAAATCAACCACCTTGGCGCGTTCCGGCGTAATCGACAGACTGGATACTGTCAGATCGGCCTTGCCCGTCTGGATCACAGGCACCCGCGCCGCATTCGTGATCTGCACCAGTTGCAGTTTCACGCCCAGATCCTCGGCAAGCAACTTGGCCGTATCCACATCGGAACCTTCGGGTTCCATGCTGGCATTGGCGTAACTGAACATGGGCACACCCATTGCCACCGCAACGCGGATGGTGCCATTCTTTTTGATTGTTTCAGGCGAGTCCGCATGACTGACGGCGCAGACGCCCATCAGACCAATGCCTAAACCGGCAAGTTTCAGTGCATGTAAAAATTTCATTTGTCGTCCTACCTTTGTAAATATGATTGTATATAAGAATGGGAGGTGGCCGATTTAAAGCCCTGCAGCCACGAACGCCTGCAGCTCCGGCGTTTGCGGATGGTCCAGGATTTCCGGTCCGCCGGTTTCCCATACCAGCCCCTGATACATATAAATCACCTTGTCGGCAATTCGTCTGGCAAAGGCCATTTCATGCGTAACCAGCACCATGGTCATGCCACCTTTAGCCAGGTCTTCGATCACGCGCAGCACTTCGCCAGTCAGTTGCGGATCCAGTGCAGAAGTCACTTCATCAAAAAGCATGACCCTGGGTTCCATTGCCAGCGAACGCGCAATCGCAACGCGCTGTTGCTGACCACCCGACAATTGCTCGGGATAACTGCCAGCCTTTTCTGCAAGCCCTACCTTGACCAGTACAGACTGTGCCCGCTGCACGCATTCTTCTTTTGACATCCTGCGAACATGTTTGAGCGCCAGGACAATATTCTGCTGAACGGTCAAATGCGGAAACAGGTTATAACTTTGAAATACGATCCCGACATCTTTTCGCAACTCGCGCAGATTGACGCTTCCGGATCCGATTTCATGACCGCAAACAGAGATCGTTCCACTGTTGATGGTTTCCAGATGATCCATGCAACGCAATGCAGTACTCTTGCCCGATCCGCTCTGACCAATAATGGCGACGACTTCTCCACGGTTTATTTCAAATGAAACGCCTTTGAGAACTTCGTTATCACCAAAGCGCTTGTGTACATCGCGAACGTTAACGATTGCCGACATTCAGTTTTTTCTCCATGGCCCGGCTCCAGAGTGACAATGGATAGCAGAGCATAAAATAAAAGACACCAACCAGCATGAAAACCAGAAAAGGCTGGAACAACGAGTTATTGATAATCTGCCCCGCGCGCGTCACTTCGACAAATCCCACGACCGAAGCAAGCGAGGTCAGCTTGATGACCTGCACCAGATAACCGACAGATGGCGGCAATGACATTCGCAATGCCTGTGGAATAATGACAAGAATCAATGACTGCCAGCGCGAGAGTCCCAGGCATTCGGAAGCTTCCCACTGGGTCTTTTCAATCGCCTGTACGCTGCCGCGCCAAATCTCGCCCAGGAATGCACTTACGTGAATGGTCAGTGCCACCGCAGAGGCGACCAGCGGCGCCACATTGATGCCGAAAATACCGACACCGAAATAGACGATAAACAGCAGCACCAGCAGCGGTATTCCCTGAATGATTTGAATATAGGCAGAGGTCAATACCCTTAGCGGCTTGTGCACAGACACGCGTGCCAGCATCACCCCAAAGCCGGCAATGGAGCCGAAGATAAATGAGATCAGAGACAGAACCAGTGTCCAGCCCACGCCCTTGATCAGAAACAGTAATTGCAATGTAGAAAAGGATTCCATCAACTATCCCCTCACCGTGGCGGCCTGCACTTTTTGTGTCGTGCCGCTTGTACTTGCGTTTTTAATGCTGTCCGCGCCTTTCCGTGTTCTTGCGGCCTTTCGCTGAAGTTGCGCGATTACCCGCTTACGGCGAAACAGCATCTGCTCTGCGAGCCAGAATAACAGTCGCAATATCACGGCAAGCAGCAGATACAGCGCCGCTACCACAATGTAGGATTCCAGCGATAGAAACGTTTCAGACTGCACGTTATTGGCCACGGCCGTCAGTTCCTCTGTTGATATCTGAGACGTAATAGAAGACATCAGCATCATCAAGATAAACTGGCTGGTAATGGAAGGATAGACTTTTTCGAAAGCGGGCAGCATGATGACATGCCAATAGATACGCGGCCTTGAAAGACCAAGACATTCGGCCGCTTCAATCTGTCCCCGAGGAATTGCATCCATTCCCGCACGAATGATTTCCGATGAATAAGCCCCCACGTTAATCACCATGGCAATGACTGCAGCGACTGCGGGTGGCATCTGCAGACCTATACTGGAAAGGCCAAAATAAAAAATGAAAATCTGTACCAGAAACGGCGTATTGCGAATCGTCTCGACATAAATGGCGCACATCCGTTGCAGCCAGCGATAGCGACTACGGCTGCCAATAGAGCAGAAAATGCCGATAATCAGTCCGAAAACGGTTGACGCCAACGTGAGTTCCAGCGTCAGAATGGCCCCGCTGGCAAAGGTGTTCCAATAGGGGAGCAGGCCCCCGAAATTGAAATCATATTGCACTTGACTCTCCCATAGCGGCGGGCCTTTGGTCTATCGGCATCATCATCCTTTTTCCGTCTCGAACGGTCCTTGCGCGGTAAAGGCGCCTCCCTGATAAACAGAGACAGGATCATCACTGCCTGGTCTGGGCTGCTGCTCGACCTGTTCCCGGAATATTTCAGAGGAGTCGTTCGCCACGAAACCCAGATGCGCTGCCAGCCGATTGTCCCACCAGACACGCTTGTTGTCTGACATCCCATAGACAATGGTATGCCCCACTTCTGGTGTCTGCAGCCCGCAACGAATCAGTTCCGTCAGATCGCGGGCGCTGATCCAGGTATGCATCATGCGACGATCCTTGACGACAGGAAAGCATGAGCCAATGCGAATGCTCACGGTCTCGATGCCGTAACGATCAAAATAAAAACTGGCCATTTCCTCGCCGTAAGCCTTGGACAAACCGTAATACCCATCAGGTCTGCGCGGCACGCTGGCATCAATGGTTTCATCCTGACGGTAAAAACCAATGGCATGATTGGAACTGGCAAATATCACCCTTCTGACACCGTGTCTTCGCGCACCATCGTATATATGAAAGATGCCTTTGATATTGGCTTCAAGAATTTCCTCGAAGGGTCGTTCCACCGAAACGCCGCCCATGTGCACGATGGCATCACAGCCAGAGACCAATTGATCAACGGCAGCTTTGTCGGCCAGATCGCAAAGCACCATCTCTTCATTCTCTTGCGCTTCAGGCCTCTCGGCCGGCGCAACCTTATCCGACAGCCGGATGGTTTGCGTAAAGGGTTTGAGTGTCTGACGTAGCACCGTGCCCAGCCCACCGGCAGCGCCGGTCAGCAGAAGGCGTTTAAAAGGTTTTGTCTCTTGCACGAAAATTCCAGCCGAATTACAGATTCATTGATGTCTCTCATTGTTGTATGTTATCTGACATCCTGGAATTATCGTTTTCCCTGAAAATTATCACAAATGAGTTTCAGCGAAACGCATTTCAGTCAGCGTTAGCCGGGTTCAGTGGACAGCTTCCAGAATCTTTTGCGCGCGCAGTAATAAGGGCTTGTCGATCAGTTTCCCATCTACGGCAATCGCACCCGCACCCCGGCTTCCAACGGCAGCGATGACTTTTTCTGCCCAACTGATCTCATCAGCGCCTGGCGAGTAACCTGCATTCACGGTCTCAATCTGCAAAGGGTGAATACACAATTTCGCGCCAAAGCCGAATTTCCTTGACTGAGACACATCGCTTGCCAATTGCGCTTCGTTCCTGAAGTCAACCGTCACTCCATCGATAGGTGACGCCACACCGGCAAGGCGCGATGCCAGCACCAGTGAAGTTCGAACAAAATGCAAATGCTCAGCTTCTCCAGGAATACCTGCATCAATACAAAAATCTACCGAACCGAAAGCCAGCCGCGACACGCGTTGCACAGAGGCAATCTGACGGGCGGCATCCCATCCGCCTACCGTCTCAATCAGAGGAATCAGTTCCTGGGGGCCATTGAGCTTTTCGGCTAGCGCACTCAAAGTCTGCGTGTTCTCCGCTTTAGGCAACATGACGCCCGCAATATGTTCAGATTGCAGCAGCTCGCAATCTTTTTTATACCAGTCTGTATTGACATCATTAATCCGTAGAAACAGGCGCGGTACAGCTTCACGCGGGGTCATTGTCTCCAGCCAGTTCCGAATCGCCTGGCGCGCAGCATCCTTGGCGTCCGGCGCAACCGCGTCCTCCAGATCGAGAATGACGACATGCGCATTCGTGGCCAACGCCTTGTCAAAGCGCTCTTCACGATCGCCTGGTACAAACAAATAGCTTTTATCTTTCATTGGCGTCTCCTGTAAAATGCGGCCGGGTTCTGATCAGTAAAATGATGGACGCGATGGTAGGCAGCAGTAATGCCAGAAAGCCGTAACCAAAGCTGCCAGTTGCCTGCGAAATCAAACCGATAGCAGGTGGGCCCACGACAACACCCAGATAGGTCACACCCAGTGTGCCACCGGTGACCGAACCCGATTTGCCCTCTGGCGCACGTTTGGCGACTTCAGCCAGATAGACACCATTCCAGCCGATAGCGGTCGCACCAAAAACGGCAAATACAAAAATAATCCACCATTGGCTCGCATTCACATCGATATAGAACACACCGATAGCGGACAGCAGCATGCCCGCGGCCAGCGCGAGCAATACGCTCCAGGTGGAGAAAAAGTTATCCGCCAGGTA
>JBEBTQ010000243.1:0-5582 GCA_040393685.1 Advenella kashmirensis
CCGGCTTCCACTGCGGGGCGGGTCAGAATGATCCGTTGAACATGTTCTCTTTCGAGAGCGTCGATGGCACAGGCAACGGCCAGCCAGGTTTTGCCGGTTCCGGCCGGACCTGTCCCAAAAGTAATGTCATGCCGCAGGATATTGTTCAGATAGTCGCGCTGGCGCGGCGTGCGGGGGCGCAGATCGTTGCGCCTCGTGCGCAGCGCGATGGAACCGCTATCGTCATCCAGGGGTGGCAGCTCAGGAACAGAAGCGTTGCCACCCTGGCGTTTTTGTCGGCTTTCATCTGATTCTGTACGGCTTTTTTCGGCAGCAGGCCGGGTGTTGGCACGCAACTCCACCAGTCCCAGCTGGATATCATCGATGGTGAGATCCCGGTGACGCGCGCGTCGGTGAAAAAGATTCACCGCGCCAGCGGCGTCCTGTGCCTGTTCGCCTTCGATAATGACGCGATTGCCATTGCGCCCGATAGTGACATCGTAGGCCTGGGCGATTTGCTGCAGATTTTCATCCAGCGGTCCACATAGATTGGCCAGCTGGGTGTTGTCGCCTTCAAGATGAAATACGACCGGCAGGTTACGTTTTCCTGTCATCAGGCAGGTTCTCCTGCGTCGAATTCACCGCGCAGTGAGTTGGTATATACGTTGGTGATGCGTACGTTCACAATTTGTCCGATCAGATTTTCGGGTCCGGCAAAATTGACGATCCGGTTGTTCTCGGTGCGGCCGGTCAGTTCGCTGGCGTCGCGTCGCGACGGACCTTCTACCAGTACGGGTTGCAGAGTGTTGAGCATGCCGTGACTGATGGCGCTGGCCTGTTCGGAAATCTGGGCCTGCAGTCGTTGCAGACGTTCGAGCTTGACTTCATAAGGGGTGTCGTCGTGCAGGTCGGCAGCCGGCGTACCCGGACGGCGCGAGTAGATGAAGGAAAACGAGGTGTCGAAGTTCACATCGGCAATCAGTTTGAGCGTGGCTTCAAAATCGACGTCCGTTTCCCCAGGGAAACCAACGATGAAATCAGAAGACAGCGTCATGCCAGGGCGGGCTGCGTAAAGTCGCCGCGCGATCGATTTGAATTCGAGTCCGGTATAGCCGCGCTTCATGGCGGCCAGGATACGGTCACTGCCGGTCTGGATAGGCAGATGCAGGAACGGCACCAGTTTGGGCAGTCGACCGTGGGCTTCGATCAGCCGGTTGGTCATTTCCTTGGGGTGCGATGTTGTGTAGCGGATGCGCTCTATGCCCGGGATTTCGTGTACGTAATCCAGCAGCATGGCGAAATCGGCCAGTTCTGTTGTACCGCCCAGCGCGCCGCGGTACGCATTGACATTCTGACCCAGCAGATTGACTTCCTTGACGCCCTGGTCGGCCAGGTCGGCAATTTCGGTCAGCACGTCTTCGAAGGGACGCGAAATCTCTTCGCCACGCGTGTAAGGAACCACACAGAAGCTGCAGTACTTGCTGCAGCCTTCCATAATGGAGACAAACGCGGATGGGCCATCAATACGCGCCGGAGGCAGGGCGTCGAATTTTTCGATTTCAGGAAAACTGATATCAACCTGGGCGCGGCCCGTGCTTTTGCGACGCTCGATCAGATCAGGCAGGCGATGCAGGGTCTGGGGACCGAAAACAACGTCAACATAGGGAGCGCGCCGGATAATGGTGGCGCCTTCCTGGCTGGCAACACAACCGCCCACGCCAATGACCAGATTGGGGTTCTTCTTTTTCAGCTGATTGATGCGACCCAGGTCGGAAAAGACTTTTTCCTGGGCTTTCTCGCGGATGGAACAGGTGTTCAGGAGGATGACGTCAGCGTCTTCCGGCGTATTGGTCAGTTCCAGACCCTGATTCTCCCGAAGGACGTCAGCCATTTTGTCCGAATCGTATTCGTTCATCTGACAGCCAAAGGTCTTGATATACAGCTTTCTGGCCGAGGGATGAATATGAATCGGGGTTTCTTTCAGGGGGGCGGCAGTCGCGGTAGCGCCGTCGCGTTTGAGCGTGGTTTCTTGCATGATTTGGGTACCGTGGCGGGTTTTTGTCCCGGGGGTAAATTTGGAAAACGTGATTGTAGCGTGTTTGCGCCTGTTACGCCTTATCCTGTTGTTTTTTCAAATGAAAAAGCGCCCGAATGAAGGCGCTTTTCTGAGGGGTGCGCGCGGCGGAATGTTGCGCGCAGAGGACAGCAGGTGAATCAGTAGACCACTTCGCTGGCCGGATCCTCTTTTTTGGGGGTCTTGATCATGTCTTCGCGCTTGACGCCCAGCCACATGGCAATGGCAGCAGCCACGAACACTGATGAATAAATACCGAACCAGATACCAATGGTCAGCGCAAGGGCAAAGTAATGCAGGGTAGGGCCGCCAAAGAAGAACATGGACAGCACCATCATTTGCGTGGACGCGTGGGTAATGACAGTACGTGAAATGGTTTGCGTAATGGCACCATCGATGACGTCACGAACACTGGCACGCCGCTGCTTGCGGAAGTTTTCACGAATCCGGTCCATGATAACCACGGATTCATTGACCGAGTAGCCCAGCACTGCCAGCACACCAGCCAGCACCGGCAACGAGAATTCCCACTGGAAGAAGGCAAAGAAGCCCAGGATGATGACCACGTCGTGAAGGTTGGCGACCACGCAGGCCAGGGCGAATTTCCATTCAAAGCGGATGCCCAGATAGATCATGATGCCAATCACCACAAAGGCCAGCGCCTTCAGCCCATTGGTCAGGAGTTCGTTACCCACTTGCGGGCCCACGAATTCCACGCGACGCAGCTCTGCATCGGGATTAGTCTTCTTGAGCGCAGCCATCACCGTGTCGCTCTGCTGGGTTGACGACAGGTTCTTATCTACCGGCAGGCGGATGATCACATCGCGCGAGGTGCCGAAGTTCTGCACCTGGAAATCGCTATATTTCAGCGCGCTGATGCTGCTGCGGATTTCATCCAGCTGGGCAGCCTGCTGATAGTTGACTTCCATGACCGTACCACCGGTAAATTCGATGGACAGGTGAAAGCCACGGGTAACGATGAAAAATACCGCAAGCACGAAGGTAATGGCACTGATCGTATTGAGGATCAGCGCGTTCTTCATGAACGGTATGGTTTTGTGGATTCTGAAAAATTCCATATTGATTCCTGCTCTGTCCGGTCAGGCCGGACAGAAAAAGTGTTCTACCCGATTCAGTCTTTTGTCTTGTCTTTCGTCGCGTCATTTTCAGGACGCCAGACGGTACCAATGGAAACCGTTTTGAGTTTCTTGCGTCGTCCGTACCACAGGTTCACGATCGCCCGAACACCGACAACTGACGAGAACATGGATGTCAGAATACCAATGCAGTGTACGACGGCAAAACCGCGGACCGGACCGCTACCGAAGGCCAGCAGCGCCAGACCAACGATCAGCGTGGTCAGGTTCGAATCCAGAATGGTGGCCCACGCCTTGCTGAAACCGGTATTGATGGCCTGCTGTGGCGACGCGCCATTGCGCAGCTCCTCGCGAACCCGTTCGTTGATCAGCACGTTCGAGTCAATGGCCATACCCAGCGTGAGCGCAATCGCGGCGATACCCGGCAGGGTGAGGGTGGCCTGCAGCAGTGACAGCACGGCAAGCAAAAGCAGCACGTTAAAGGCCAGACCCAGCGTAGAAAACACACCGAATACGTGGTAGTAGATGATCATGAAGATCGCAATCAGGATGAAACCATAGAGCGTGGAGTCAAAGCCCATGCGGATATTGTCGGCACCCAGGCTTGGGCCAATGGTGCGTTCTTCGATGATGGACATGGGGGCAGCCAGTGAACCGGCACGCAGCAGCAGGGCGGTGTCGGCGGCCTGAGTCGCATCCATGCTGCCCGAGATTTCAACCTGTCCGTTAGGAATTTCGCTGCGGATGACCGGTGCCGTCACAACCTGGCCCTTGCCGTTTTCAAACAGGATAATGGCCAGACGTTTGCCAATATTGTCGCGCGTTGTGTCACGGAAAATACGGGCACCCTTGTCATCCAGTGTCAGATTGACGGTGGGTTGCTGTGTCTGCTGATTGCGGCCGGACTGTGCGTTTTCCAGGTTTTCCCCGGTCAGCAGAACCTGGCGACGGACCAGAACGTTACGGCCGTCAGTGTCTTTGAAGCTTTCCAGACCAAAAGGTACGGTGCCACTGGCCAGCGCGTTCTGCGCTGCAGGCGAGTCATCGACCATGCGCAGTTGCAGCGTGGCAGTACGGCCCAGAATTTCCTTGGCTTTGGCTACATCCTGGATACCGGGCAGTTGTACGATGATCCGGTCTGATCCCTGTTGCTGAATGATTGGCTCGGCAACGCCCAGTTCGTTGATCCGGTTATGCAGAGTCAGAATGTTCTGTTGCAGGGCTGTGTCCTGGACGCGAGTGATTTCTGCGGGGCGGATGGCGCCTGTGAGCAAGAACTTGCCGCCGGACTGACTGGATGTGAATTCCAGTTCGCCCGCGCGTGAGCGCAGCGCATTCAGGGCCTTGTCTCGTTCTTCAGCCGACGCGAAGGTCGCAACAATGCTGGAATTGGCTGTATTGACTGAGTCTGCCTTGACGCGTGCGTCGCGCAAAATAGAGCGCATATCGGTGGTCAGGGATTCGTAACGGGCAGCCAGGGCGCCCTGCATGTCAACCTGCAGCAGGAAGTGCACACCGCCGCGCAGGTCAAGACCCAGATACATGGGATTGGCACCAATGGCCGCCATCCAGTCCGGAGAGCCGGATAGCAGGTTCAGCGCCACGGTATAGGCAGGATCATCCTTGATGGGATTCAGGGCGTTATCCAGCACATCACGCGCCTTCAGCTGGGTATCCGTGTTGGCCAGCCGGACCCGTACTGTGCCCGCCGGTCCGTTCTGCTGAAAATAGGCGCCCGAATAGGCAATATTGTTCTGCCGCAGTATGTCCTCTACCTGAGACATGGTCTGACTGGTGACTTTGTGCGTCACTTTTGCACTGGACACCTGTACTGCCGGCGTTTCGCCAAAAAAATTGGGGACGGTGTACAGGATGCCGATAATCAGGGCAACCAGCACCGTAATGTATTTCCAGAGAGGGTAGCGGTTCATACCGTAGCCGTTTTTCGATAAAGGGTTGAAACAGAGAACGGAAAAAAGCAGGGCGGAAATAGTCCGCCCGCTTTAGTGCCGTTTTACAGCGATTTGACTGTACCTTTGGGCAGTACCGTTGTGACGGCAACGCGTTGCACCAGCACTTCCACGGGTTTCTCTGCCAACGTGGAAACTTCCAGCGTCAGGTAGTTATCTGTCACTTTCGTGATCTTGCCCAGAATTCCGCCGGCAGTAATGACTTCGTCTCCTTTGGCAAGCGCGTCGATCATGGCTTTGGTTTCTTTCTGTCTTTTCATCTGAGGACGGATCATAAGGAAATACAGAACCACGAACATCAGGATGATAGGCAGGAAACTGGCAAGACCGCCGAGTGCGCCACCAGGGGCAGCCTGCGCAAGTACCAGCGCAGATAAATTGCTTGTGAGCATAGATAGAACTCCCGTAAGTGTAAATTAACCGAATATTGTAGCCTTTTCTGGGCTAATCAATGCCTTTTGA
>JBEBTQ010000244.1:0-5581 GCA_040393685.1 Advenella kashmirensis
TGGGACACCCGCCACTGCCGCCTCCCAAGCCTGGCGAAGGCTGGTACAGCCAGAAGTGAGTCCTTGAGGATGGCCGAAAATTCCACTTCCTGATGTATAAATTAAATCGACCGTTTTCATACCGCTGAACGTAGGCTCTGCTTCAAGCACTGTCGAACCACCTGAGAAAACCGGCATGGCACGATCATCTTCATAGTCAGAACTGGGCAGTTTCATGGGCGTCAGACAGTCGTGAGCCGATAGCAGAATATTGCTTTTTTCTTCCCAGAATTTTCCGCCGAGTCCACTGACATGCAGGTGATCGACGCCGGCCAGTCGCTGCATCAGCTGATACGGTTGAAAATCCATACCAAGCATAGGACATCTTGTCAGCATTGCCCAACCCGCCCGATGTCCATGAATCGGGAGCACGCTATGGCGTCGCAACGTGGCCAGTCCAGCCAGTCCAATGCTGTTGAGATTGACCATCACGCAGGTTCCGCCTGCTTTTGCAATCACGTCATGGTGTCTCAGCATCGCGTCAACATCATCTGTGATGTTGAAAGCGTACATCACTTTTTTTCCGTCTCTGTCTGCCGCTTTATTGATTACATCCATGACATGCTTTACACGCTCCTGAACCGGAGAGTAAGGCGGATTCGACATCAATTCATCGTCCTTGATGAAATCCACGCCACCGTCTATCAGCGCTTGCGCGGCCGATGCAGTCTGCGACGGCGTCAGTCCTATATTCGGTTTGATAATGGTTCCGATCAAAGGCCGATCATGAACACCAGACAGTCTTCGTGTCCCCCGGATACCAAACGCGGGTCGAGGACAATTTTCCATAAACGATTGCGGCAGTTGCAGTTCTTGCAGGCGTATGCCACTCAGGGTACGCATTCCTGTCTGGTTGCCCAGCAACGTGGTGTACAGCATGGGCAGCGATCCGATATTTTCGATCGGCCAGGATAACCGCACTTCAGCTCTGACAAATGGCCCATTCGAGTCCTTGGGAATGGGCAATGTCGGTGTTTTCACTTCCTCTATCACGTCAACCGATTCGACGTGTGCCCCAAACTCGCGCTGCAATGCCGCTGTTTCAGCTTTTATATATGAAGATGGCGCCGTGGATTGTTCGCCAGCCATATCCTGCGCAGCTTTCTGAACGTCAAACGGAGTCTCAATAATATATTTTGCATAGAATCGCTGCGACATAGCCATACCCTTGTTGTTACAAAATTTCACTGCATGCCATAAGGCTGAAGATACTATTTTGCACGGTATGACAGGGAACCGACAAACGAGTTTTACACCTCTACATGTGCGTTGGACTCACAGATAACCTATAATCTCCATATGGCACGTATACCTTCATTCAATATCCTGCGATCTTTCGAAGCGGTTGTCCGTCACCGCAGCATGACAAGAGCTGCCGAAGAGTTATGCGTTACACATGGCGCTGTCAGCAAGCAGATACAGGCACTCGAGGAGGAGTTGGGCGTGACGCTGCTTCGTCGTTTGCACCGATCTGTAGAGCCTACTCCCGAGGCCGAAATGCTTGCCAAAACGCTTGGAACCGCATTCGGCCTCATTGAAACGGGAGTTAAGCAACTGCAGCCTGGACCACTTTCAGTTTCCTGCTCATCAAGCATTCTGATGCGATGGCTGATTCCAAGACTTTCCGAATTCAAAAAAACGCAACCCGATATTGATTTACAGATCTCAGCCGATCACGGACCGACGGATATGCTGCGGGATGGTATCAGCATTGCAATCCGAAACGATGTTATTCCCCCGCCATCAAATGTGGTTGTGAAACCGCTCATGCGCGAGTGGATCGGGCCGGTTTGTTCTCCGGAATATGCCAAAGAAAATGGAATCAACGAGATCGCCGATCTGGCCAGGGCTCGTATTCTGGCAACTTCGTCACGTCCAAAAGCCTGGGCTGAGTGGTTGGCATTATCCGGATGGAAAGATGCGATTCCTAAAGAGCATGAATCCTACGAACACTTTTACGTGGTACTGCATGCCGCCGCTTGCGGTCTAGGTATTACGATTGCTCCTCGCTTTCTGGTCGAAGACGATTTGACTGAGGGTCGCCTGGTCGCACCTTTTGGATTTCTGGCCGGGGAACGCAATGTCGTACTCTGGATTTCTCCTCAGGTGCGAACCCGCTCCGACATTCGAGAATTCTCTGACTGGCTTTGTCAGGAGGTAGAGTCGTATGTACACGCTCCGTCCGTTACTTCAAACAAACGCTGACGGGGAAGGTCGTCAATAAATACCATCGACGTAGACACTCGATGTGGCTTTTATGATGACCGTTGCTCGACTCACCGGACGTCTGTTCAATACTTATAACTTACCGTTGCCATGAAATTGCGCGGTGCCCCCCAGGCGCCCTGGCTGTAGAACCCAATCTGTTGATAGTATTTTTTGTTTAACAGGTTATTCACGTTCAACTGCACAGATACGCGATCGTTGAACTGATAACGGGCCATCAGATCCACCAGTGCATACGATTCCTGCGATACCTTTTCCTTGCCGTTAGGTCCCGTGGCAAGTGTGAACACATCGCTTTGCCAGTTGACACCACCACCAACGGTGAGTCCATGCAACGAACCCTTGAACGCATAGGTCGTAAACAGCTTAATCATGGTTCTCGGCTGGTTGGTCTGAATCGCATTGCGTTCGGCATCATGCGCAGTCCAGTGCGTCAGGCCTGCCATCACATTCCACCCTTCCAGAGGTTCACCGGAAATTTCCAGATCGTAGCCCCGACTGCGTGTCCCTTTTGCTGCGTAATATGCCTGATTGGTTGTTCCCGGAACCAGATACCCCACATCCTGTTGTGCCAGATTGTCCTGATCAATCTGGAACAGCGCCGCGCTGGCATTCAGGCGACCCTCCAGGAAACTGCCTTTGAGCCCCACTTCGTAACTGTTGCCTTCCAACGGATCCAGCCAGCCGCCATCACGATCCTGATATTCCTGCGGGTTGAAAATACTGGTGTAGCTCGCGTAGGCGGTCAGATTATCATTCAGGTCATAAAGAATACCGGCATAAGGCGTGAAGGCATTCTTCCTGAAACTGAATGGAGAGGCTCCCTCCGTTTCCCTTTTCCACTGGCTGTAGCGCCCGCCCAGAATCACGTGAAGCGAATCGGTCAGATTCAGGCGTGCTGCAGCATACACACCTGTTTGTCGAGTGCGGGTATCCATCGAAACCGATTCCTCGCCCCACGCAGGCTCGGGATAAGATCCATCCCAATCATAAAAGTTGCCGATGGGTGCACCGTTTGATGACTCCTGGCTATAGAACAGCGCTTTTTGGCGGCTGTGACTTGCCCCGAAGACCAGCTCATGCTTGCGTCCAAAAAGTTCTATCGGTCCGGAAACTTTGACGTCAGCACTATTTTGCGTCCGACCACCATAGTAACGAGCAGGGCTGGGATTCAAACCGAGTCCTGTTTCAGTGTCCGGCCAGCCGGTGATGTAAAGCAGTTTTTCGTCAGCTTCATTTTTGCTGTGATTGAGCATTGCATCTATGCGCCAACCATTATCGAACTCATGTTCGAGATTGAGAAATGCGCCTTGTGTGGTTGTCGCCCATTTACTCCAGTCTGTGCCGATATTGAGTCCGCGATCCCAGTCCGTACGGCTGCCATCCGCATACCACAAGGGGAAGCCGCCCCAGGCGCTGCCTTTAGGTGCATTATCCTGATATTGATATCCCAAACGTAATATCGTGCTATCGGTCAGATCCGCTTCAATCGTGCCGTAAAAAATGGATTTACGATTGCTGTATCTATCCAGATAGGAATGCTCCTGCTGATGCGCTCCGACAATCCGCCCCCTGATCCTGCCATCTTCGGTCAGTGGTGTCTGCAGATCCGCCGATGCACGATATGTATCATGCGAACCGGCACCCAGTGACAGATCTGCCTTGAAGTCTTTGCTCCAGGCACGCTTACGCACCAGATTCACTGCTGCCGATGGATTTCCCGCGCCCGTCATGAGCCCGGTTGCACCACGTACGACTTCGACGCGATCGTAAATAATCGGATCAATGGCCGACTCGCCCGCGGCCCAGCCATTACCACCCGTGATGGTGGTTGGAATGCCATCATACAGATAGGTGTCGATGGAAAAGCCGCGAGAATTGAAGCTGTATCTCTCGGTGTCCTGGTTCTGCACCGAAATGCCCGGCGTGTTTAAAAGGACGTCTTTGACGGACTGCATATTCTGATCTTCAATCCGCTGACGCGTTACCACCGTAACAGACTGCGGCGTTTCACGTGGGGAGAGCGCCAGGCCGGTACTTGCGCGTGTGATCCTGGGCGTATAGCTTGCGGTGCCTTCTGTGGTCACCTCATCTGCATCGGATGTCGCTTCGATTGCCTGCAGCGTAGCCACTGGAGCAGCCTGCGTGGACGATTGCACCGGATTCTGGACGGTCTGCGCAAAGGCATTACCTTGCAACGCCAACGCGCCAACTACCAATCTCCCAAGCAGCCTCAGACTGTTCTGCCCCCGGTGACTTTGCGTTAAAAGACAAGGGCGTGGCTGCTCCGACATAAAACCGTTCTCCAGACAGAAAAATATTGCAATTGATGTCAAAGAACGGGAGTTTAATGCAAATCATTCGCATTACATAAATAAATTTCATTTGTAATTGTAATAATTGGTATGTGCAACTAATTGCAATCGCCGCGTCGCAGGCTCTGGTTGCAAATGAAATCTCCACTACAGTGGAGCAATCGGGCTTATAGGAACTTCCTGCAGAGTGGCTGGATGATCATCACGCATATTGTGAATGTAATTGCGCAGTGTCTTCATAAATGCTTTCAACGTTGGTGGTATGCGTGATCCATCCCGGTATATCACGCCCATGTCCATCGAGGGCACAGAACCTTCAATGGCATAGCGTCGGATTCGACCACCATCATGTGGCCAGGCACGATAAACCAAGTCGGACAATATGGTAACGCCGACGTTTTGAGCGACCAGACTGCGTACGGCTTCTATGGATTTGGTTTTGAAGATAACGTTGGGCTCCAGTCCTGCCTTGCCCCAGTAACGCTGCACCGTTTCGACATGTTCATCCATATCCAGCAGGATGTACGGCATTTTTGCAACGTCTTCGAGCGTAACCGGCTGGCGCTCGAGCCTGAAATCAAGCGATACCCATAAGTGCCGGGGTGACATCAGCAGACACTCCTGTGTCAGTCCCGAATTCTGGGCCCGATTGGACACGAGCACAAGTGCAATATCGTAAGCACCCTCCAGCATCCCTGCTTCAATGTCCAGTCGATCCTCCTCCTGAACGCTGAGCGTTATACCTGGCAGCGCTTTTCCAACCGCCGTCATCAAACCAGGTAATACATAAGCTGCAATTGTATCGGTTACAGCGAGACGAACCGTGCCGCCTATTGGCGAGACGGGTGAACGCAGTTCTTCAGCCGCCAGATCCAGTGTGGCGAGCACATGCTGTGCGTGCCGCAGAAAGTCATGTCCCTGGTAAGTCAGTTCGAGGCCTGACACATGACGGGTGAAAAGTGACACATCCAGCGCGCGCTCCAGTGCCTGCAGCGAGGCAG
>JBEBTQ010000245.1:0-5562 GCA_040393685.1 Advenella kashmirensis
TGGGCTCTGATATTTGGCCATCTGGGGATGCCGGCAATGGGCAGTGCCGGTGCGGCAACATCAACAGCCATCGTGTCGTGGATTGCCCTGGCCATCGGAATTGCCACCATCCTGCGCGATCCTTTTTTCGCCCCTTTTCGAATCCGACTGGGATTACCACACTGGGCTTCACAAAAGGAAATACTGCAGCTAGGCTTACCCATGGGGGGATCTTATCTGGCCGAGGTCAGTTCCTTCACCTTCATGGCCCTGCTTGCTGCCAGAGAAGGGACCATTGTATCCGGCGGCCATCAGATTCTGGCCAATCTGGTTTCCCTGCTCTACATGTTTCCCCTGGCCATTGGCATTGCCACTTCATCGCTGGTAGCCCAATCGCTGGGAGCGCGACAGCCCGAGCAGGCCAGGCGTCTGGCAAAGATCGGCATTACGATGGGCCTTGTCGGCGTGGCCCTGAGTCTGACAATTGTCATGGTGGCGCGGCCACAGATCATCGACATATACACATCGGATCCCGCGATCGCGGCCATGGCATACGCCCTGCTTACCATCCTGCCCTTTATGCACACGAGCGATGCGTTACAATGCATGCTGTCCTACATTCTGCGGGCGCACAAAATTGCGACTATGCCATTTGTGATTCAGACCGGATCGCTGTTTGGCATTGGCCTGCTCGGTGGCTGGTATTTCGGTTTCGGACCAGGCTACCGCAAGCTTGACAGCCTCACAGCTGTCCTCACTCCCGGAGCGCCACCTGGCGTTTCTTCTCTCTGGATCATGTGCAGTTTCAGCATGATCCTGTGCGCCACCATTCTTGCCATCTGGTATTGGAAGTCCATTAATGAGCAACACCGATAAGGTGCAAAGCACCAAATCGCTCGATAGAAAAGTTCCCCTCTGGTTGTGGCTGCTTGGCCTGATGACGGCCATTGGTCCGTTGACCATCGATATGTACCTGCCTTCATTTCCCGCCATTTCGGCTGATCTGCAGGTCCCATTACACAAAGTAGAGCTTACCGTCTCAACCTATCTGCTCGGCCTGGCGCTGTCACAACTCTTCTATGGCCCCCTGGCTGACCGGTTCGGAAGAAAAAAACCACTGCTCGTCGGGCTGGTCATCTACATGGCCGCCACCATTGGCTGTGCGCTTGCGACCAGCGTTGACTATCTGCTGTTTTTCCGGTGCATTCAGGCCTGTGGTGCGGCCTCAGCCATGGTCATCCCGCGTGCTGTGATTCGCGATCAGCTCAATACGCGCGACTCTGCCATGGCCATGTCCATGATGATGCTGATCATGGGTGTCGCCCCTATTCTGGCACCGCTGATGGGGGGATATCTCTCGCCAGTGACGGGCTGGCGCGGTCTGTTTGCCATCATGCTGACCTACAGCACAATCATGTTCGTACTGGCTGCCGTGCATCTGAAGGAAACCATGGCGCCGGAAAAGGCAGTACCGCTGCACCTGGGTACCATTGCGAGAAATTACTTTGATCTGTTGCGCAGCCGGAACTACATGGGATTCTCTCTGGCCGGCGGTATCGGCATGTCCGGCCTGTTTGCCTATATCTCGGTGTCGCCCAGCGTTTTTATCAATATGTATGGCGTTCCGCAACAGCACTTTGGCTTGTTTTTCGGACTCAATGCCTTTGGGTTGATAGCCGGCTCCCAGATCAGCGCCCGACTATTGCGCGTTCATTCTCCCCTAAGGATTCTGCGCAAGGCGCTGGTCTGCGGCTGTGCAAGCATTCTGATCGGACTGGTACTTGCGCTGACAGGGAACCTGAACCTGATTCTGCTGACGCTGACTCTGCTGGGCTTTACCACCAGCCTGGGCTTTATCCTGCCAAATGCAACAGCCCTGGCGCTGCGCGATCAGGGACACAGGCTGGGCGTAGCATCGGCACTCATGGGCTGTCTGCAGTTTCTTTTCGGTACCCTGAGCAGCGGATCGGTCAGCAGCAATCTGTCTGATTCGCCGGTACCGCTGTTTGTCGGACTGGCAGTATGCGCCGTGCTTGCCCTGCTTTGTGGTCGTGTCCTGGCAAGGCCAGCCGACGGGAACCTGGGTTAGGCCTTACCCCGCAGGTTCCTGCAGTGGGCAAAATCACACGTTTTTTGAATAAACTCTTGAATTTGCTTAATTTTTCAGCTTATAATAGCTGGCTAACCCGGAAGGACTTAGCGCAAAACGCTCTTGGCATACCAGATATTGGCTTCCCACATTGGGAATCAATATTGGATACCTTTCATGCAAAGCTTTTAAAGCAAAGCCTTTAATGCACAACCATTAAAGCGAAATCTTTAAAGCCTGGGTGCTTCGGGACGTACTCTCTGCGAACCATTTACTTTGTATGCAAAGTTCAGATTTCACAGTGCAGTTTTTATGTTTTTCGCCTGAACAGTTGGCGGAAAATTCACAGAAGGCCGGCCTGAGCCAAAAATCAGGTCTATAACTTAACGAGGTCAAAATCATGGCAAAAGTCTGCCAAGTCACCGGCAAAGGCCCAATGTCCGGTAATAATGTTTCACACGCAAACAATAAAACAAAACGTCGCTTCCTGCCTAACCTGCAGAGCCGTCGTTTCTGGGTTGAAAGCGAAAACCGCTGGGTTCGTCTGCGCGTTTCCACAAACGCCCTGCGCACGATCGACAAAAAAGGCATTGATGTCGTTCTGGCAGAAATGCGCGCCAACGGCCAAAGCGTTTAATTCTTTCCTACTAACGATTTCTCCAGGAGCCCATCATGGCAAAAGGCATTCGCGAAAAAATCAAGCTGGAATCCACAGCTGGTACTGGTCACTTCTACACAACGACCAAAAACAAACGTAACACTCCAGAAAAAATGCTGATCAAAAAATTTGATCCGGTAGCTCGCAAGCACGTTGATTACAAAGAAACAAAACTGAAGTAATCACACCCGCAAGCGTAGCTCTGCAGCCCGTCTGCAGCAGCCCGCAAAATTCGGCCCCGTAGCCGCCTGAGATTTCTGAATCAGGCCACTGCGGGGCTTTTCATTTCCGTCTTCCCATTATTTCTTTACGCTTTTCGGATTTCGCTTTTCGGATCTCGATTTACGGATGTCAATTTCGAATATCGATTCTGTGCTCCGGATCTTCAGTTCGACGCTGCACAGCCCTCTCCTATCCAATGTCTGTGACTCTGGCGCAGTCCTCTCAGCTCTCATCATCAGGCTCTGCGTCGCAGCAAGTATTTATTCCTGACTTTAATCCCGGTGTACTTTCACTCTGCAGATTTGCGCCCTGAGCGCCCCGACTGATTCACCGAATCCAGGAAACTTTGCATCAGCCTGCCCTGATAGCGGGATCGATGATAGATAATGGACAGCTGGCGCGTCAGGCTCAGAAACGGCGTGTCCAGCATCGCCAGCCTGCCCGAACTCACGGCGTGGGTCACTGCCACCTCGGGCAAAAAGGCGATACCAAGCCCTGCAATCACTGCCTGCTTGATCGCCTCGATCTGACCCAGTTCCATGACAACTTTCACACGAGGAAGCTTATCCAGCTCTACGTCACTGACTGCCCGAGTTGCGGAACCGCGTTCTCGCAAAATCCAACGGGCATCGGCAAAATCCTCCGGGCCCAGTTTGTCGATGGCTGCCAGCGGATGATCAGGCCGAGCACATACACATAGCCTGTCGTCCATCCAGGGAACCGATTCCACTGCTTCGTGATGCACCTGCCCTTCAACGCAGGCCACATCAATACTGTGGTCCACGATCTGTTTGACGATTTCATCCGTATTGGCCACATTCAGGTGGACGGTCACCCTTTCGTTGTTGAGCACAAATCCACTAAGCAGATCGCCCACTCTGTAATTGCCGACCGTATTACTGGCGCCGATCCGGAACTCCCCGGTCAGAACATCTGCCTGATCGTCAGCGCGCTGTCGAAATTCAACCATTCGTTCGATGATCTCCTGAGCCAGCGGCAGCAGGCGACTGCCTTTTTCGTTCAGATACAGGCGGCCTTTGTCGCGATCAAACAACGGTGCACCCAATTGTTTTTCCAGTTCGGCAAGGGCCATACTGGCCGCCGGCTGCGTCAGATGCAGCGCATCAGCAGCCGCCTTGACGCTACCTAAGCGTGCGACATGCGTAAAGACATCGAGTTGTTTGGGACTGAGTGATGCCATCAGTTTTCCTTATTCTAGTTATAAAGTATTGTAACTTTACTTATACCATATAGATGCCTATGATCTATATCTATCAGTAATAAGCTAATGGATATTACATATATTATGTCACTGTCAGCCACTCCCACCTATGCCGTGTCCACTGCCGCCGGCACCGTCGCTCCTCCACCAGCGACAGGCGCTGGCGCCGCCCGTCCTCGCAGAAACTCCATCTGGCCGGGCCTGCTGCTCTCGGTTGCCCTGGCCCTGGTGGCAGAGCTGGCTGGGAATGCATTACCTATTATCGGTGGGCCGGTATTCGGCATTCTTTTCGGAATTATCTATCGTAGCACCATGGGCATGCATGCCACACTGCAGCCCGGCGTGACATTCTCATCCAAAAAAATACTGCAGTTCTCCATTATCATGCTGGGATTTGGCCTCAGCTTTACCCAGGTCATGTCAACCGGCGGAGAATCACTTGCTGTGACGCTGGTTACCATAACGGTTGCGTTTGTCAGTGCCTGGCTGCTGGGCCGGTTGCTGCGCACGCCCTCAGACCTCACAGTGCTAATTGGTGTGGGAACTGCCGTTTGCGGTGGCTCTGCCATTGCGGCGGTCACGCCTATCCTGAAACCCTCTGAACACGACACCGCCTTCGCCATTTCCACAATCTTTCTGTTCAATATTGTGGCTGTCCTTATCTTTCCGGCGCTGGGCCATATGCTGGGATTGACCGACTACGGCTTCGGCATGTGGGCAGGCACTGCAATCAACGATACCTCTTCGGTTGTTGCTGCGGGTTATGCCTACAGCCATGCTGCCGGTGATTTTGCCACCATTGTCAAGCTGACTCGTGCCACGCTGATTATTCCTATCTGCCTGTTCCTGGTGGTACTGGTTGGCATGCGCAATCGCAAACAGGGAGCGCAGTCTGTCAGCCTGGCAAAGATCTTCCCATGGTTCATTATCTGGTTCCTGGTTGCATCCTTGATTCGCAGTACAGGCATCCTGCCGGACGTCATGCTGGAATGGCTTAACGTGGCAGCCAAATTCCTGATCGTGATTGCCCTGACTGCAGTGGGCCTTTCTGCGGACTTGCGCAAGATTTTTGCAACCGGCCCGCGTCCGATTCTGTTGGGCTTTCTGGTATGGATTGCAGTTTCCGTCAGCAGCCTGATGGTTCAATACGCCATGGGACAAATGTAGTCGTCAAAGAGGATCGCCCGCGCTGCCTTAAGTCTTTGTCTCATTGATTGACTTGTGAGAAGCCCGCGCGGATCGCTGTTAAAAGCTCAACAACCGACTCTGAAATTCGAGATCGTCCCGTTTTCTGCAGTCCCCCGTTGCTGGGGGAGGCAGGCAAAACGCGCAACATGAATAATTCACACAAATTTTTGGTAGATACACACGACTCCCGGCCCGATTATTCGA
>JBEBTQ010000246.1:0-5533 GCA_040393685.1 Advenella kashmirensis
GCCTTTTGCAGGGTTTGGATACAATTCATGGCAAGTCAGTGTGATGAATGGGATGCTGTATATAATAATACCCGAACCCGCAGGCCCCATGAACAGACCGAAGTCCAATGAGAACCACTGAGTGAATTTGCCGTACCGACTGCTGAAAACTGCCGGCATCGTCCTGCTTGCGCTACTCGCTCTGGTTGTGGCTGCGCTGCTGGCCTTGCGTTTTCTGCTTGCCCCAAACATCGATTACTTTCGTCCCCAGATTGAGCAACGCCTGAGCGCGGAAACGGGACAAAAGGTCAGCGTAAAGAAACTCGCCATTGACTGGGCGGGCATTGTTCCACGCCTAAGGCTCAGTCAACTACAAATAGCGGAAAGCGACACCGGGAAACATACTGAAGTAAATGGCGATTCGAATTCAGCGCCGATGCTGAGCATTGGAGAAGCGTTTGCCAGTGCCGACTGGAAACAGGCGCTGCACGGGCGGATTGACCCCGCATGGGTAGAAATCCGTGACATCCATCTGAATGTGACGCGTGATCGTATGGGCAGAATCTGGGCGCTGGGACGCAGACTGGATAACGATAATATCAATTCCACGCCAACTGCCGTGGACGCGGCCAACGTGAATCTGGAGCCGGTCTCCGATCTGCTTGAGCGCCTGCCCGATATGACAGTTCTGAATGGGAGCGTGTCCTGGAATGATGCAACCCGGGCAGAAGCCGGCCCCTTCACGCTTTCAGATTTCACGCTACAGTTGAACCGCAATGGCGGCAAGCGCATTCTGAGCGCCAGCGCAAGGCTGCCGAAAGCGGCCGGTCAATCCATTCAGGTGCTGGGCAATTTGCAGCAGGATACCTCCGCCGCCGGTCATCCCGCTACCTGGTCGGGGCATCTTCGGGTGTCCGTCATAAAACTGGATATGATGGCGGCCCGGCCGTGGTTTGATATTCCTGAAAAAGTGAAATCCGGCTCGCTCTCGCATGCTGTGGTCGATATGGAAGTGGTCCAGAACCTGCCGCGCGACATGGTTGTTGCCTACGGTCTGGAGAATATTCGTGTCGAAGACCATGTTCGAAATCATGAATTTGTTATCGCTGCGGACAGCCTGACCGCCAGGCTGAGCTCATCATTTACAAGTGTAATCAACGAATTCAACCGCTGGCGTTTGCCGGAAACGCAATTGCCGGCAGGTGGCCGGTTGCAGTATCGGCCGGTTAAGTTTGAGTCCACGGTCAAGGGCTTTTATTACAAGGACGCAGTTGTCTTCGAAAATCCTATACACATTGATCAGGCGAGCGTCGCGGGTAATTTTGGTCGTGATGATCAGCAGGAGCCCAAAGTCAATTTTGACAGGGCCTCGGTGTCCAATGAGGATCTGCAGCTGCAGGGTAAAGGCAGCTGGCGCTTTGATGAGAACAGTGACAATGGGATTGTCGATCTGACGGGAACACTGGGTAACGTTTCCTTGCCCAACCTGCATAATTACCTGCCCAATGTCATGGATGCCGATGCACGCCAATGGCTCAAGAGTGCCTTTGAAAAGGGCAGATTGTCTGATGCGCAGTTCCGTCTGAGCGGAGTTGTTGATGATTTTCCCTATGGTCTGGCACCCGATGCAGGTCATTTTCTGCTGGAAGGCAGCTATGAAAATCTGCTTCTGAATTATCACCAGAAAGATATCCGGGGAAAGCGATGGCCGGTAGTCAATTCAGACAACGGCAGGATCCATTTTCGAAATGACGAAATCATCATCGATTCAGCCCAGGCATTTTATGCCATGCCTGAAGGTCAGCGTCTGAATCTGGATTCCTTTCACGGGGTGGTATCCAGTCTGGAAAAGAATACGACGGTAGATATTCAGGCCAGCGCCCGAGGCAGGGCAGAGGATTTTCTGACATTTACCCATATCAGTCCCCTGGGTGACCTGATCAACAATGTCCTGGATGAGGCTGAGGCCAGCGGGCAGTGGACGATCCCGCTGACTTTGCACATTCCCGTTCTGGATGCCGATAATTCCACGATTTCGGGTTCCATTCAGTTTGATAACAGCCGATTTCGCCTGACACCAGACTTTCCCTGGGCGTCTGCACTGCGCGGCGTCATGACGTTCAACGAAAGCGAATTGATGGCAAAAAGTGTGACGGGAACCATGCTGGGTGGGAAGGTGGTTCTGGACGGCCCAATAGGCACGCCCGGCAAGCCATTGTCGATTCAGGGTGATCTGACCGCCGAGGGTCTGAAGGAAATGATACCGGTACGTGGGATGAACCGGATCACCGGAGGAACAAGCTATACCAGTCTGGTTCATTTCTTTACCGGTGGCAGAGTCAAAGTTGATTTCAAATCGAATCTGGCCGGGCTGGCCATGCGTTTTCCTGACGGCATGGGTAAGCCCGCGGCGGCACGCTGGCCGACAACCATTAGCTGGCGTCCCGCCGAAGGCAACCGGGACAATGGTAAACGTTATCTGGAAATCAATATCGAAGGGTCACGTACTCAGGCGATCTTTGAGCATGATGTCGATACTGAGCGCGGGCCATATTTCAGTCGTGGAACCATCGGGATGAGCAGGCCTGCCAGGCTGGGATCGGCAGGACTCACCATTCTTGCCAAAAATCCGACCGTGGACACCGGAGCCTGGGAAGCGGTGACCGAGGAGTTTTCCGACAGAACGGCGGGTGGCGATGGAAGACAGACACTGCCGGATGTGTCGCGCGTGGACATTGACACGGATGCCTTGCAGATCAAGGATCAGACTCTGACCGCAGCCCGCCTGATGGCGCAAAAGGAAGGTAAACAATGGGCGCTGGTATTGAATTCCGACCAGGCAAAGGGTTCCGGCACCTGGGTGCCTGCATCCGGAAAGAGTGATTCGGGAAGCCTGGTGGTTAGGCTGGATAGTCTGAATGTGATTCGCTCCCCGTCGCAGAATGCGAACAGTACTGATACGACCGCGAATACGGTTGCAGGTACGGGTACAGGCACCTCTTCAAGCACGAAAGGCAAGGCATCGCGACTGCCACGGCTGGACCTGGCAGTCAAAAAGCTGACCGTTTATGGAATGGAAATGGGGCAGCTGATTCTCAAGGGTTATCAGCCTGCGGGTTCTGACGACTGGAAGCTGGACTATTTCAGTCTTGTCAATCCCGGCGGATCGCTGGCCGCGCAGGGGTCGGTCAGCCAGCAGGGACGAAAGAAAGACCTGGACATGAAAGGCAAAATTGTTGTGTCGGATCTGGGCAAGTTTCTGGAAACGTATCAGCTGGGCGGTGTTATCCAGAATGGCAAAGGCACCATCGATATGGACGTTGCGTGGAAAAACATGCAGGATATGGACATTGCAAACCTAAATGGAAATTTGAATGCAGAACTGAAGGATGGTCGCCTCGAAAGCGTCAAATCTTCTGCCGTCAAGGCGCTTGAGCTCTTGTCATTGCAGTCGTTCCGACGCTTGCCTCGCTTTGGTCAGACGCTGGGTAATTCAATGCAGGAAGGACTCAGTTTTGATACCGTGCGCAGCCGCCTGCGTTTTGATTCGGGCAGGCTGTTCGTTGATGATTTTCGGCTTAACGGCCCCTCATCAGCGATTGTCGCATCGGGAATGACAAATCTGAAAACCGAGAGCCTGGATTTTCAGGCGGTTGTCGTGCCTAAACTGGATGTCAGCGGTGCATCAGTTCTTGCCGGAACCATTGTCAATCCCGCCGTCGGTGTGGGCGCATTCCTGACGCAATGGCTGCTACAAGCGCCTTTGCAGCGCGCGCTTACCATGCGCTACCATGTGACAGGAAACTGGACAGAGCCGCTATTAAATGACGTGCCACTTCCGTCTGAAAATGAGCTCAAGGCCAGTGATCCTGACCGCCGCATTGACGACCTGTATCGCAGTCATTGAATTTTCAGTCGTGATAGCGGGTTTTTGTTGCAAAACCCGCAGAATGTCCCGACCCACAATTTGATGAATATTTGACGTGCAGCAAGCTACCATGCGTGCTGTCATCGTTAATTTCTTTCTGATTTTTGTGCAATCATCCATTACTTCATTTCCAGCCGAAGGCGCACGTGCGCGCTGGCTCTGGAAACTTGCCGCCCGGCCTTGCGCATTCTGGCTGGTGCTTCTGATAGGTACGCTGTGGTTTGTGCTGGCGAATCATACCTGGCCTTTACTTAATCCGGACGAAGGGCGTTATGTAGGAGTGGCCCTGGAAATGTTGCATGCCCGCGAGTGGGGCACGCCACTACTGAATGGCATGCCTTATTTTCATAAGCCGCCTTTGTTTTACTGGCTGACTGCCATCAGCATGTCAATATTCGGTGAAAACGAATTCGCGGCAAGACTGGTGCCAGCCTTTTCTGCGGTGCTGATGACAAGTGGCATTTTTCTGTTCCTGCACCGATTCACTCATCTGTCACTGGCCTTATGTTCCGCGATCATTCTGACCACCACACCGTTGATGTTCGGCGCTGCACACTATGCCAATCTGGATTTGCTCGTGGCGGCCATGATCAGCAGTACCATTTTATGCGGAGCAACTGCTACGCTTTTACATCAACAGGGCACCAATAGCTGGCGCTGGGTAATGGCAATGTATGTCTTTGCTGCGCTCGGCTTTTTGTCCAAAGGACTGATTGGCGTTGTACTGCCCGGCGCAGTTCTGCTGTTATGGCTGCTTGTGGAAAAATATTATTCGATGATTCCTGGTTTGCTGCGGCCAACCGGGATATTGCTGTTCCTGCTGATAACTCTGCCCTGGCTTCTTCTCATGCAGAGTCGGTTCCCGGGATTTTTCCATTACTATTTTGTGTACCAGCAGTTTGACCGTTTTTCTCAGGGCGGCTTCAATAATGTTATGCCAGTCTGGTTCTACGCAGCCGTGTTGTTGGTGACCATGTTTGCCTGGTATCGAAGAGGGATGAGCGTCATTTTTTCGCGACGCTACTGGCAGGGTGAAGGTGAGGTGTGTATTCGCCGACTGATGTGGATATGGATGATTGTAATATTGGGATTTTTCTCCATCCCGCAATCCAAACTGGTTGGTTATATTCTGCCGGTCCTGCCGCCTCTGGCATTTATATTTGCGGAGTTTTTTGCTGGCCCAAGGGTGCGTGAGGCAATGCCTGAGCAAGACATGACAGTGCCTGAACGAGGCAAGACATCGAGTGAATGGGCCAAAGACACTCAGTGCAGGTCAGTCGCTGTCAATACGCGTATCATCGGACGCAATTTTCTGATACGGCTCTCTGTATGTGTGCTGCTGAGTGTTGCCAGCCTGATTTATATGCCATTTGCAAATCTGCCAGGAAGCAGCCGTATTGCCGATGCCATCAGGCAGATACCGGCAGCGGAACGGGCAGGGGACCAGTATTTCAGTCTTGATTATTACCCATTTGATCTCGGGTTCTACCTGGGCAGGTTTCCGGGTCTGGCAGTGGTCAGTGGCTGGGATGATCCAGGGATGGGTAGTCAGGACAACTGGCAGAAAGAGTTGTGGGATGCGCGTGCGTTTCTTGGTGAGCAGGCGCAACAGCGATTCGTACTGCC
>JBEBTQ010000247.1:0-5493 GCA_040393685.1 Advenella kashmirensis
TGTGCGTCTCCCTGTATTTTGAAGACGGCGCACACAACGCTTTCCTGTTCAGCCTAGGTATTGCCCTTGGGGCCTCGGCGCTGCTGTGGAAACTCACAAGCAGTTCCAAAGACGAAATCAATCCACGTAACGGGCTGCTGCTGGTGTCGCTGGTCTGGCTGGTCTTTCCGCTGATTGCATCGCTGCCGTTTGTGTTCGATGCTTATATAGAAGGCCATTCGCTTACCTTCACGCACGCCTACTACGAGGCCATGTCCGGGCTGACCACCACAGGGGCATCGGTACTGAACAATATCTCTGAACTGCCACCCTCGGTAAACATCTGGCGCGTGACGCTGATCTGGGTTGGCGGTATGGGAATTCTGGTCATGGCCGTCGCGATCATGCCGCTACTGGGTGTGGGTGGCCATCAGGTGATGCGCGGCGAAATCCCTGGTCCCATGAAGGAAGAAAAGCTGACGCCGCGTATTGCCGGTACCGCCAAGGCGCTCTATGCCATCTACATCACGGCATCCGCCATTTGTGTGCTGTGCTACCATTTTGCCGGTCTGTCCTGGTTCGATGCCTGGTGTCATGCAGCCTCAACCATGGCGCTTGGTGGCTTTTCCATCTATGACGAAGGTTTTCAGCACTACGATTCGCCGCTGGTTGATACTGTCGCCTGCGTCTTCATGATGTTTGCCGGCATCAATTTTGCCACGCACTACAACGTGCTGCGGTTTCGAAGCTTGCGGTATTACCTGACCTGTCCCGAGACCAAGATCTTTCTGTCCATTCTCTTGCTGGGTGGCGTGATTGTCAGTACCTGGCTGTACGTGGATCGTGTCTATCCAACGCTTGGCGAAGCCTTTCGCTACGGCATGTTCAATACCATTTCGCTGGCAACCACAACCGGCTTTGCCAATACCGACTACCTGCACTGGCCGGTATTGCTGCCGGTGATCATGCTGTTGCTGGGCAGTTTCTCCTCGTCTGCGGGTTCTACCGGTGGCGGTATCAAGCTGATTCGCGTGATCCTGATTCTCAAACAGATTCGTGCCGAATTGCGCAAGTTGCTGCACCCTCATGCTATCTGTCCGGTCAGACTGCGCCACCGCATCGTGCCGCCAGCGATCGTTTCATCCATCATGACCTTTGTGCTGGTATTCGTTATCATGAACGTCGTGCTGACGGGGGTGATGGTGATTTCCGGGCTGGATTTAACCACAGCATCTTCGGCTGTATTCGCCAGTCTGTCCAATATCGGGCCAGGCCTGGGAACTGTCGGACCCATGAGCAATTATGCCCATCTGAGCAACTTCCAGATGTGGATCTGCACCTTTGCCATGCTGATCGGACGGCTTGAGTTTTTTACTATCCTGGTGCTCTTTACCCCCGGTTTCTGGAAAAAATAAGAGCTTATCGGCAGTTAGGCTTATTCTGTGGCATTCCGCGGACTCAGATTTGCCCGGGACTCAGTTCCCGCAGTTTTAAGTTTCCCCAAGTTTTAAGATTCGCCAGTCCCTAATTTCTCATGCTCCATATTGCTCTGTTCGAACCCAAAATCGCCCCCAATACCGGCAACATCATTCGCCTGATTGCCAATAACGGCTGCTGGCTGCACTTAATAGAGCCCATGGGATTTCGCATTGACGACGCAAAAATGCGGCGGGCCGGACTGGACTATCACGATATGGCCAAAGTCTCGATTCATGCAGATTATGCGGCGTTTTTGGCAGCGGTCCCGCGGCAGCGGATTTTTGCCATTACCACCAAGGGAACACGCGCCTACACGGAAGTGTCCTTCCAGGATGAGGACGTCCTGCTGTTTGGCGCTGAAACGACGGGTCTTGCGCCTGAAGTGATGGCGAGCATCCCGGAGCCGGACAGGCTGCGTATTCCGATGCTGCCCAATAATCGCAGCATGAACCTGTCAAACGCGGTTGCCATTGTCAGCTACGAAGCCTGGCGCCAGCTGGGGTTTAACGGTGGAAACTGAAAAGCGGAGCAGCAGCTTGTACTGTGTCGGTCGGTGAGGCCGTGCGATTCAACTTGACTTGAAATGGCTCAGCGACCTACCGTGGGAAGCGCCATAAATAGCCCTCTTAGGCATGCGCGGGCGGGCAATGAATGTTCCCGCCCGGTTCTTCTTTCTGATCAGACTTGTTCCCGCGAAGGTTGAAAATAACGCCATAGCAGGCGTGCAGCGGTTTTTGCGGTCAGATTATCGCGATCAAATTCCGGATTGATTTCCGCGATATCCAGCAAGCGCAGTTTGCCCGAGGCTTTGACCTGTTCAAGTATGGCTTCCACCACGTTCAGGCTTACGCCATAGGGCGCGGGAGCTGAGACCCCGGGCGCCTGCCAGGCGGGCAGAACGTCCATGTCAATTGTCATGTATACGTGATCGACGTCTGCCAGCTGCGTGGCAACGAACCTGCTCACGTCTTCCAGGCGACTTTCCAGCATCTGGGTGTCTTCCATATAGGCCACGCCCAGTTCTTTCGCCCGTGCGAACAGGCCGGGTGTATTCGACAGAATGGAAACGCCCAGACAGCAGTAGTGGATATCACGACTGTGTTGCTGCGCATGTTCAAAGATCTGATCAAAGGGCGTGCCGGAGCTGCCGGGTCGGCTGGTGCGCAGATCAAAATGCGCATCCAGATTCAGAATCAGCACTTTTCCTGGCGATGCTTTTTCGCGCAAATGCTGATCCAGACCCAGATAACTTCCATAGGCAATTTCATGGCCGCCGCCAACGACAGCCAGCGTCGATCCCGCATTCAGCAGTTCGCTGATACGTTGCCCCAGTTGCTGTTGGGCCAATTCCAGCTGTTCCTCAACGCAATGGATGTCTCCGGCATCGACAAGCTGTTTCAGCTGGTGTGCAGGCAGACCGGCAAGCGCGCGACGTACCTGATCCGGTGCCTGGCGCGCGCCCGTGCGTCCATGATTGCGGCGTACGCCTTCATCGCAGCAAAAACCCAGAATCACGGCGCCGGCATTGGTGTCAGTTGAGCCGGAAGCCAGCTTGCGCGCGATCTGATGTATGCGCGTGGTGTCTCCACGCTCGGACGAGTCGCTTCGGCCCGTCCACGAGAATATTTCATTTGGCATGTTGATACTTCAGTTCAGGTGCTCAGAACGGCCTGCAGGAACGAACGTGTGCGTTCATGCGCGGGCTGCGAAAAAATGACAGATGGAATATCCTGTTCAAGAATCACTCCATGGTCCATCACCACGACCTTGTCCGCGACATCTCGTGCAAAGCCCATTTCATGCGTGACTACCAGCATGGTCATGCCTTCTTTGGCAAGCAGTTTCATGACCTGCAGCACCTCGCCCACCAGTTCAGGGTCAAGGGCTGATGTGGGTTCGTCAAACAGCATCACTTCCGGTTCCATTGCCAGCGCTCGCGCAATGGCAACACGCTGCTTTTGTCCGCCGGAAAGACTGGCGGGCATGGCGTCGGCTTTCTCCCTGAGTCCGACCTTTTCAAGAAGGGACAGGGCAAGTTTGCGTGCATCGGCTTCGGACATATTTTTGAGCGTGCGCGGCGCGATGGTGATGTTGTCCAGGACGGACAAATGCGGGAACAGATTGAACGACTGAAAAACCATCCCGACATTCATTCGAAGCGCGTTCAGGTCCTTTTCTGATATCAGTTTGCCATTGCGCAGCAATGGCTGCCCGTTGATGGTGATGTCGCCTTTCTGTGCCGTCTCCAGACCATTACAGCAACGCAGCAGTGTGCTTTTGCCGGAGCCGCTGGGACCAATCAATACCACCACAGAAGATTTTTCAATATCCAGGCTCACACCTTTGAGGACTTGATGATCGCCGTAGGATTTTTCCACGCGATCCAGATGAATCATGGATGGCTTCATTGCACCATTCCTCCGGCCTTGAGTGAGTTTTCAATTTTGCGCAGAATCAGCATCGCGGTCACGGTGAGTACAAGGTAGATCACGGCGATCACCAGATAGGTTTCCAGCGAGCGGTAGGATACGCTGATGATTTTCTGTCCCTCATGCATGACATCGTGAATCGTCAACAGCGAAACCAGTGCAGAGTTTTTGATGAGCGCAATGAATTCGTTACCCAATGGGGGGATCATGCGCACCAGTGCCTGCGGCAGAATAATCTTGCGCATGGCCTGGCGGGCTGACATTCCCAGCGAGCGTGCCGCTTCTCCCTGGCCTTTGTCCACAGACTGAATGGAACCACGTACGACTTCAGAAACATACGAAGCCGAGTACATACCCAAACCGAGCACACCACACATGAATGCGGGCAGCAGAATGCCAAACTGCGGCAGGCCGAAAAACCAGATGAACAGCTGCACCAGCAGCGGTGTGCCGCGGAAGATGGTCAGATAGGCGCTGCACAGAAAGTAAATGACCTTGCGCTCCGGGTTCAGTCGGCCAATACCGATCAGCAGACCGACAATGCAGGAAAGCAGCAGGGCGCCGGCGGTCACTTCAATCGTGACCAGCGTTCCCTGCAGCAGTGGTTCCCAGCCGGCAAGTACGGGAGTGAAATCCAGATTCATGACTTGGCCTCAAACCATTTTTTCTCGACGGACTGATATTTGCCGTTATCGCGCAGTTTTTTCAGTGCTGCATTCAATGCATCACGTAATTCCGGTTGTGATTTACTGACGGCAATGCCGTACTCTTCTGTCGTGATCTGTTCATCCAGTACCGTGAAGTCGGGATTGTGCTGCGCATACAGCTTGGCTGCCGGGCGACCTGTCACGGCAGCGTCAGCGCGACCAATCTTGACCAGATTGAACATCTCTTCGTTTTTCTCCACTTCCACGCGATTGACCTTGGGAAAGTGCTCTGTCAGATAGTTGACCGATTTAGTGCCCACCTGAACGGTGATTTTTTTGCCGTCCAGGTCTTTCAGGCTTTTGATGCTGCTGTCTTTTTTGGTCAATACCACCAGGCCGCCGGCGTAATAGGAGTCGGTGAAGTCCACTACGTTTTTACGCTCCGGGGTGATGTAAATACCCGAAATGGCGGCGTCGGCGCGACCGGAGACAATCGCCGGAATCAGACCCTTGAAGTCAATATTGATGAGTTCGACCGGGCGCTTCATTTCTTCGCCCAGTGCATGTATCAGTTCGACGTCAAAACCGGTAGGCTTGCCGTCCTTATAAAACTCCATGGGGGGAAAGGTGGCATCGGTAACGACGCGCAGCGGTGCATCGGCGGCACCGGAAAGAGAGGGAGCTGCCAGGCCAAGGGCCAGCAGGGCTGTCAGGAAAATGCGAGATGGCTTCATGGTCATTCCTTGCAAGAGTTATTCAACAAGCGCTTTGAGGGTGGAAGAAATCGTGGTTGCCGCCTTGACGGTGGCATCAATCAGTTGCTGGGCACGCGGTGTTGCCCGCGCGGAGGGGGCCATAAGCGTGATGGAACCCAGTGCCAGCCGTTTCTGCTGAAACAGCGGGGCACTTACGCCCCAGACACCATCGTCCACTTCGCCGTCAGTGACGGCATAGCCCTG
>JBEBTQ010000248.1:0-5471 GCA_040393685.1 Advenella kashmirensis
GAATGATAAAGCGAAGCCCCGGTGACAGTGTACGATCATAGCGCCCCAGGCGTTCGATGATCCAGGCATGCTGCTGGGGAACAATGGCCGTTGATTTAGCCAGAAAAACCAGTACAAGTATGATCAGTATCGCGAGGAAAATGATTGACGGATCCATGATAAAGCTCCTGAATAAAATACTGGTTTACCGGGACGAGGGATTGACCGGTTTCGCAACGGCTGCAGAATCCGCTACGTTTGCTTGTGACTGAGTGGGTGTCGCATCCCCGCGGGAAACAGGGGTCAACAAAAAGACAATGCCATCGACATCGACAATGCGATAAGTTCCCGGGACGGGCGCATCTGTGACGTCGGGATCCAGACGGACCTGCCACTGCGCGCCGCGATATTGCACCACCGCCGTCCTCATGGGAGTCCATTCGGACACAAACACGGTCTGACCAATATCCAGGTTGACGTCGGTATTCCGACTCGCCGGAATATGCGAACCCCGTTTGATAATACCGCTAGCTTTAAGAATAAAATAACCGGCAATGGCGATCACACAAAATAACAGCAATTGCCAGGGAACATCGATGCCCATCCAGGCGGCAACACCTGCTGCTGCGGCGGAAACAGCCACCAGCAGCAGAAAAAAGGTGCCGGTCAGCAGTTCAAGAATGAGTGCAATTGTGCTTGCCACAAACCAGATCCACATAATCGCTCTCCTGCGAAAGATGATGTAGAACAGAACCGGAACCGGATCCCAGAAAGATCAGTTTACGCCCAGCAGTTCCACTTCAAAAACCAGTGTGGCATTCGGTGGAATGACACCACCAGCGCCGCGGGCACCGTAGCCCAGTTCGGCCGGAATGGTGAGCTTGCGTACACCACCGACTTTCATGCCCTGCACACCCTGATCCCAGCCTTTGATGACATGGCCGGCACCCAGAGGGAAAGAAAAGGGTTGCCCACGATCTTTGCTGGAATCAAATTTCTGGCCATTGTCTTTGAGCCAGCCCGTATAGTGCACGGAAACCTGCTGTCCGCTTTTTGCTTCTTCGCCACTACCTTCGGTAACATCTTCAATGATAAGTTCGCTCACGTGCGTTTTCCTTGATACGTGTAAAACTCAAGTGTACCGTAAGAAGACAGGCAGGCGTGAAAAAGCGGACACCCCTGCCCCGCAACTTATGGGAAAACGTGTCCGCTAATTGGCGACTTCAGGTATGTTCAGCATTTGCGACCCGGGAAGGGGCGCAAGTGTCTGAAGACACCGTTAGACGCTTACTTGGCCAGTTTCTGCCAGGTGTCCACAACCGTGTCCGGATTCAGCGACATGGTCAGAATACCCTGCTCTTTCAGCCAGATGGCAAGATCAGGATGATCGCTGGGGCCCTGGCCGCAAATACCAACGTATTTATTGGCTTTCAGGCATGCCTGGATGGCGCGCTGCAGCATGAACTGTACGGCTTCATCACGCTCGTCAAAATCTGCGGCCAGCAATTCCATACCGGAATCACGATCCAGTCCCAGAGTCAGCTGAGTCATGTCGTTCGAACCGATAGAAAAGCCGTCGAAGTACTCCAGGAACTGTTCGGCCAGGATGGCATTGGATGGCACTTCGCACATCATGATCACGCGCAGACCATTCTCACCGCGTTTCAGGCCGTTATCGGCCAGCAGTTTGATGACCTTGTCAGCCTGATTCAGAGTACGTACAAACGGCACCATAATTTCTACGTTGGTCAGACCCATATCGTCGCGAACGAAGCGCAGGGCTTCACATTCCATGCGGAAGCACTCGGCAAAGTCGTCGGCAATATAACGGGACGCCCCGCGGAAACCCAGCATCGGATTTTCTTCTTCCGGCTCGTACCGGGATCCGCCAACCAGTTTGCGATACTCATTGGACTTGAAGTCGGACAGACGCACAATGACCGGTTTGGGGTAGAACGCAGCCGCAATGGTGGCAATGCCTTCGGCGAGTTTTTCAACGAAGAAGGCACGCGGGCTGGCATAGCCGCGAGCGGCAGATTCCACCGCTTTCTTGAGCTCCGGATCAATGTTTGGATAATCCAGCACTGCCTTGGGGTGAACATTGATATTGTTGTTGATGATGAATTCAAGTCGCGCCAGACCCACACCGCCATTTGGAATCTGTGAGAAGTCAAACGCCAGCTGAGGATTACCCACGTTCATCATGATCTTGACGGGAATCTCGGGCATTTCACCACGGCGCACTTCTTCAACTTCCGTTTCCAGGAAGCCGTCGTAGATACGGCCTTCATCACCTTCAGCGCAGGACACGGTCACTTCAGCACCCTCTTTCAGGTCTTCAGTGGCAGTACCACAACCTACCACGGCAGGAATCCCCAGTTCACGCGCGATGATGGCGGCGTGGCAGGTACGGCCGCCGCGGTTGGTGACGATGGCCGAGGCGCGTTTCATGACGGGTTCCCAGTTCGGGTCGGTCATATCCGTAACCAGAACGTCGCCTGTCTGAACCTGATCCATCTGGCTGATATCGGAAACCACCCGCACTTTACCGGAACCAATTTTCTGGCCAATAGCGCGACCGGTAATCAGAACTTTACCAGTTGCTTTCAGCTTGTAGCGCTGCTGCACATCGTTGCCGGACTGCTGGGATTTCACGGTTTCGGGACGCGCCTGCAGAATGTACAGTTTGCCGTCGATACCATCGCGGCCCCATTCGATATCCATGGGACGCTTGTAGTGTTTCTCGATAATAACCGCGTAGCGCGCAAGTTCAATCACTTCGTCATCGGTCAGGGAATAACGGTTGCGCTCTGACACCGGAACATCGACGGTGTTGACTGCATTTTCACCGGGTTTACGTTCGGTATTGAACTCCATTTTGATCAGCTTGGAACCAATGCGGCGACCAACAATGGGGTATTTGCCAGACTCAAGCGTGGTTTTATAGACGTAGAATTCGTCAGGATTAACTGCGCCCTGCACGACCGTTTCGCCCAGACCATAAGATGAGGTAATGAAAACGACGTCAGGGAAACCGGATTCGGTATCCAGTGTGAACATGACACCGGCGCTGCCTTTGTCGGAGCGAACCATGCGCTGAATACCTGCAGACAAGGCGACGTCTGCATGTGCATAGCCCTTGTGTACCCGGTAGGAAATTGCGCGGTCGTTATAGAGCGAAGCAAAAACGTGGCGGATTTTATCCAGCACGTCATCAATGCCGGCGACGTTCAGAAAGGTTTCCTGCTGTCCGGCAAAAGACGCATCGGGCAAGTCTTCGGCGGTTGCAGAAGAACGCACAGCGAATGTACCTTTACCATCTTCATCGAGCTTGGCAAAGGAGTCACGAATTTCTTTTTCGAATTCGGGAGAAAACGGGGCTTCTGTAATCCAGCCACGAATTTCAGAACCAGCCTGGGCCAGTTCACGTACATCTTCCGGATTGAGCGAAGCCAGACGATCTGCAATTCGCTTGTCCAGCCCGGAACTTTTCAGGAAGTCCCGAAAGGCATCGGCAGTGGTTGCGAAACCGCCAGGCACACGAACACCTGCATTAGCCAGCTGGCTGATCATTTCGCCCAGCGAGGCATTTTTCCCGCCGACAGAGTCAACATCCGACATGCGGAGTTTCTCGAATGGAACAACATACGACATTTAAGTCACCCTTAGATTAAAATGAAAGCTTATTTGCTTAGAAAACAGAACCATTCGGGGCCATTTCCTGAGCAAATAAGCCTGCAAACACTGGCCAGGCACACGGTAGTATGATTGTACCGTCTTTTTCCTCACTCACAGGACCAAAATCACAGATGTCAGAATCCCCAAAAAAACGCACGGTATTCATTGTGTCGGACGGCACAGGCATTACTGCGGAGACCTTCAGTCACTCGGTTCTTTCGCAGTTCAGTGCCGATTTTGATTTCACGCTGTTACGTGAACCCTTCATCACTTCCGAGGAAAAAGCTGCCAAAGTCGCCGAAAAAATCAATGCGGCGGCACTGGCAGAAAACTCGCCTCCTATCCTGTTCAGTACGCTGGTCAAACCGGAAATTCTGAACGTGGTGCAGCAGTCGAACTGCATTTTTCTGGATATTTTCGGGGCCTGCGTCAACCAGCTGGAAGCGGCACTGGAAACCAAATCACGTCCCACTATCGGACTGTCACACCTGAGCGCCAGCTCCAAGCAGTATCGCAACAGGATCGAAGCCATCAATTTCACGCTGGCGCACGATGACGGGCAGTTCGTGCATGGTCTGAAAGAGGCTGACGTGATTCTTGTAGGCGTTTCGCGCTGCGGCAAGACACCGACCAGCCTTTATCTGGCCATGCAATATGCCATCAAGGCAGCCAATTTTCCGCTGATTCCCGAAGATTTTGAGCGTGGTTCACTGCCCAGTACACTTCATCCCTACCGCAACAAGCTATTCGGCCTTTCTATCCAGCCAGAGCGGCTGGCGGAAGTACGCAATGAGCGCAGACCAGACAGCAAATACGCGTCGCTCAAACAATGTCTTTACGAAGTGGCCGAAGCGGAAAGGCTGATGCGGGTAGAGAGTATCGAGTGGCTATCCACGACCACCAAGTCCATCGAAGAAATCTCCACGACCGTCATCCAGATACTCGGACTCAAATCCCACTCGTCAGCAAATTACTGATTGAGTGCAACAGGCATCTTTTCAGGTAATGGCCTATGCGTGACAGGCTCTCTTCCTGAGAGGGCTTTCTAAGGTGCCATGCGCTTGACGAAGGTGTCTGTTCAGGCAGGTGTCCGTTCAGGCGGGTGTCCGTTCAGGCAGCGGCGGAATGCTGACGCCGATGTTCGAACAGGATGATGGCCGTTGCCACCGCCACATTGAGGGATTCAACGGCGTCTGACTGCGGGATGAAAATGCGTTCGTCAGCAGCGTCCAGCACGGCCGGGTCTACCCCCTGCCCTTCATTGCCCATGACCCACAGGCAATGCCGGGGCAGCGATCCATCATACAAACTGCGCGCATCCGGTCCCAGCGAAGAAGCCAGTACTGGCATGTCGAGCCGCGACGAAATCTGCGTAAAGTATTGATTTTCATAAATATCCAACGCGAAATGCGCACCCTGGGCGCTGCGCAGCACTTTGGGCGACCAGGCCGCTACACAGCCAGTGGATAAAAGAATCTGCCGGATGCCTGCGGCCGCGGCTGTACGCAAAATGGTGCCCAGGTTGCCAGGGTCCTGGATCCGGTCCAGCCAGAGCGCCGTGGTGGCAAACCGCTCTGCCACTGCCGGCTTAGGACGCTGTGCGATGAACATAACGCCCTGCGGGGCCGGTACGGTAGCAATCGCATTGAAAACAGTGTCAGCGAGCTCTATCTGTTCGCCAGCCCGGCTTTGGGTAATCAGGTGGCCCACATCCGGTTGTCCCATGGCTGAGGCTCTCACAAGCACCGTTTCCGGCGCACCATAGCGGGCCAGCCATTCCTGGCACAAATGCAAGCCTTCGAGTAGCAAACGGG
>JBEBTQ010000249.1:0-5453 GCA_040393685.1 Advenella kashmirensis
GATTCTGTCCTGGGTGCAGACCCGCATTACCGAAAGAAAGGTCCACTATCAATGAACCCGCAACAAGGACGACTGCAACGCATGCAATCACAATTGAAATTGTCTGTGATATTGCGCCACGCCACATTATGCCTGCTGGCCTTCATCGTGCTCTTTCCCTTTTACTGGATGATCGTAACGTCGTTCCGCCCTGCCAGCGAAGTTTTCTCTGGCGCCTTCCACTGGCTGCCTCAGACCTTTACGGGCTTTGAGAATTTCCGCATCGCGCTCAATGATGCACCATTGCTGCGTTATATGTTCAACGGCGCCGTGGTCTGCCTTGGTGTGCTTCTGGTGCAGCTGGTTACCGCCATTCCTTGTGGCTGGGCACTCGCGCGCTACCGCTTCAAAGGCGAAAAACTGCTCTTCAGTCTGGTTCTGCTTGGCCTTTGCATTCCCATACAGGTTCCGGCCATTCCCCTGTTTCTGGGTCTGTCTTCAACCGGCCTGCTTGATACCTACTTTGCGCTCATGGTGCCGTTCTTTCTGTCGGTCTTTGCCATTTTCCTGTTCAGACAATCCTTCATGACCTTTCCCGAAGAGATCGTACAGGCGGCAAGGCTCGACGGGCTTTCCGAGATGGCAATTCTCTGGCAGATCGCAGTGCCTGCAAGCAAACCGGCAATCGCCGCCTTTGCCGTGTTCTCTGTGACCAGTCACTGGAACGACCTGTACTGGCCGCTGATCGTCATTACCAATGCTGAACTGATGACACCGCCACTGGGTATTGCGTCCTTTGCTGATCCCGAGCTCGGTTCCAACTTCGGTGCGCTGATGGCATCCGCCACGATCGTGACACTGCCACTGATGATTCTTTTTCTTTTCATACAGCGCCACTTTATTCAGGGCGTTACCAATACAGGCGTCAAGTAAAGATGCCGGCTTGGGGCCAGCCGGTCCGAAGCCTTCTTTCTGGAGAGTAAGTACTATGAAAACGGTCCGTCGTATTCTGATGGGTTTATCGATCAGCAGCCTTTGCGCCTTCGCCGCAACGGCACAGGCTGAAAACATCACGCTGGATGTCATGCACGCCTGGCCCGGCCACAACCCCTTCTACGAAAAAGTGGCTCAGGAATTCACCAAAGCGAATCCGGATATCACCATCCGCTTTCGCGCCTCGCCCCCGAATTACGATGAAGCCCATCAGGCCGTATTGCGCAGCATGATGACCGGAAAACTGCCCGATGTGTATTTCTCGGGCTTTCATCTGCTGCCGGAACTGGTCCATTCCCTGGAGCGGCGCAAACAGGCTGTCGACCTCAAGCCTTTTATCGAGCAGGAAGATAAAGCCTGGCTGGAAACGAACTACGAACCTTCCATCCTCAAGCTGGGTCAGGCCGAAGGCAAGCAATACGGGCTGGCATTCAATGCATCCACACCTGTGATTTTCTACAATGCCGACCTGGTCAAACAGGCTGGCGGGGATCCCGACCACTTTCCGACAGACTGGAAATCATTGATCGCGCTGGGTGCAAAGATCGCCCAGACAGCCAAGGGCACTGACGGCATGGCCTATGACGTCCACGTCTGGCCCGATGACTGGCTGTGGCGCGCACTCATTATGGAACAAGGCGCTCCCGTGATGAACAAAGATGGCAAGACCGTGGCTTTCGGTGACGGATCAGGCCTGCGTGCATTGCAAAAAGCCCGCAGCTTTGTGACCGACGGTGCCATGGCCCTGCGCGACTATGATCAGTCACGTCAGCAGTTCGTTTCCGGAAAACTGGGATTCATTTTTGCTTCGCCCAATGCGGCCCGTGCTTTTTCAGAACTGGTCGGATCGCGATTCACTCTGCGCTCTTCCGTCTTTCCGCTGGAAAACAAAGAAGCCGGCAAAGTGCCTACAGGTGGCAATGCCATGATGATTCTGACGGCAGACAAAGCTCGTCAGGAAGCCGCCTGGAAATTCATCAAGTTCGCCACCGGCCCGAAAGGTCAGACAGATGCTGTGCTGGGATCAGGCTATATGCCAACCAACAAACTCGCATTACAACCGCAATATCTGGGTGAATTCTATGAAAAGAATCCCAACTGGGGCACCAGCCTGAAACAGATTGCCTACGCCAGCCCTTGGGGTGGATATCCCGGCAATCATGGGGTTCAGATCTGGAGAAGCCAGCGCGATATTATCAGTTCTGTGATGCGTGGCGATACCACGCCCGAAGATGGGGTCGCAAAAATGGTTAAATCAACCAACGACCTGCTGGCTAAATAAACTCACGCTGACAATGCAACCCACAACCATGATCAATACCCTGGATTTAATTATTTTCGATTGCGATGGTGTCATCGCGGACAGCGAAGTGCTGTCTACCCGCGCCACCGCTGCAGCCCTGGCCGAATACGGCCTGAGTCTCACTGAAAAACAGGTAGCTGATCTGTTTCTGGGTAAAACTTTGCAGGCCGGGCTGGAAAATATTCGTTCGCAATTTCATCAAGAATTGCCTGCGTCTTTTCCTGCCCGAAAAATGCAGCTGACCGAAGCGGTGTTTCGCAGCGACCTCACACCGGTACCCGGCGTGGTGTCACTGCTGGATCACCTGGCCCTGCCTTACTGTGTGGCGTCCAACAGCGCTCACGAGCGGCTGCGCTTTACGTTCGATGCCACGGGCCTGAGCTCATATTTTTCCGGCCGCGTTTACAGCGCCGACGATGTCGCTCAGGGTAAACCGGCACCCGACCTCTTTCTGCATGCGGCACGCTCACAGAACACCCCGCCACACCGTTGTCTGGTCATCGATGACAGCCCCAGCGGTGTCCGCGCCGCTGTGGCGGCAGAGATGCCGGTCATCGGCTTTCTGGGTGGGGCCCACACCTACCCGGCGCTGGCAGACCAGCTGCGCGACGCGGGTGCGACCTGGATCATGCACGACTATGACGAGGTCCGCGCCCTGCTCGGCCCCCAATATCTCAAGGAATTAGCATGACACTGGATTCTCTCTTTTCCGGCACAGATAAATTTCTGCGCGGAAATCTGCACACTCATACCACTAACTCCGATGGCGCACTGCCATTGGAAGAAGTCGTGAATCGGTATAAGGCCTCAGGCTATGATTTTCTGGCCATTACCGATCACTTTCTGCCGTCCTACGATTTTCCGCTGACCGATGCGCGGCAATATCAGTCCGATACTTTCACCCCACTGGCTTCTGCCGAACTGCATGTGCCGCGCACAGAGAACAGCGCGCTCTGGCACATTACAGCCATTGGCCTGCCCTACGATTTTGAACCGACTAGAGAAGGGGAAGATGGCCCCACGATCTCCCGACGCGCCGCCGATGCTGGCGCATTTATCACACTTGTGCATCCTGCCTGGTACAGCCTGTCGCTGGCCGATGCCCTGACCATTGAAGCGGCACATGCCGTAGAGATCTACAACCACGGCTGTCAGCTCATGCATGACAAGGGTGATGGGGCGTATCTGCTGGATGGATTGCTGGACCGTGGCCGACGCGTGCTCACGACAGCGGTAGACGATGCCCATTTCAAGTCGCCCGATTTTGGTGCCGCCTGGGTTCAGCTGAAAGCCGATAGCCGCGATCAGGCGGACATTGTGGCCGCCCTGAAGGCGGGACGCTATTACTCAACGCAGGGACCGACCTTTCACAGCATTGAAACCACATCGGAACACATCAAGGTGCACAGTTCTGCGGTCAATGGCGTTCTGGTGGTGGGTGCCGGCTATCTCATGTCCTATCAGTTTGCCACCGGCATGACCCGCGCGACCATTGACCTTGCTCCACTGGAAAAAAGTCCCTGGTATCGCATTGTGCTGATTGGCGCCGATGGCAAGCGCGCCTGGAGCAACCCGGTCTGGAAATAAACGGCGTAAATAAGCCGTATTAATAAACCGCTTTATTCAGACCAGACCGCCCGCGATCACTCCATATACGCTTCCAGCGGCGGGCAGGAGCAAACCAGATTACGGTCACCAAACGCGTTGTCAACACGCGCTACAGGAGGCCAGTATTTGCCCGTAGGTGAAACGTGGCCGGGATACGCCGCCTGTCTGCGTGCATATGCGTGATTCCATTCATCCGCAGTCAGCATCTGCGCCGTGTGTGGTGCGTTGCAAAGCACATTGTCTTTCGCATCCACCTCGCCCGCTTCTACCTGGGCAATTTCACGACGAATGGCAATCATGGCATCCACAAAACGATCCAGCTCTTTCAGGCTTTCCGATTCGGTCGGTTCCACCATCAGTGTGCCGGCAACCGGAAAGCTCATGGTGGGAGCATGGAAGCCATAATCCACCAGGCGCTTGGCCACGTCATCTACGGTAATCCCGCAAGCGTCCTTGATCGGACGCAGATCCAGAATGCACTCATGTGCTACGCGGCCATTACGTCCGCTATACAGCACGGGATAATGCGGTGCAAGGCGCGTCGCAATATAGTTGGCGTTCAGCAGTGCCACTTCCGTTGCACGCTGCAGGCCGGATGCGCCCATCAGCACAATATACGCATAAGAAATCGGCAGAATACTGGCCGAACCGAAAGGCGCAGAAGACACGGGACCGGGACGGCCCGCGCCATGCTCACCCGCATTCACATCAGAAGCCTCACCGGCCTTGCGTGGCTGACCCTGCTCATTGAGCACGCCCGGCAGATACGGCGCCAGATGCGCGCGCACCGCCACAGGTCCGACGCCCGGTCCACCACCGCCATGGGGAATGCAGAAGGTTTTGTGCAGATTCAGATGTGACACATCGGAACCAAACTGTCCGGGTTTGGCCAGCCCGACCATGGCATTCATGTTTGCACCGTCCAGATAGACCTGGCCGCCGGCCTCGTGCACCAGATCGCAGATCTGCACAATGGACTCTTCGAACACGCCATGGGTGGAAGGATAGGTAATCATCAGCGCCGCCAGGCGATCGCCCGTCTGTTCGATCTTGCGCTTGAGGTCTTCCACATCCACATTACCATTACTATCAGATGCCACCACGGTCACCGACATACCAGCCAGATTGGCCGACGCCGGATTGGTACCGTGAGCCGATGCCGGAATCAGGCAGACATCGCGCTGCCCCTGACCGTTGGCCTGATGATAGGCGCGAATGGCAAGCAGGCCGGCATATTCGCCCTGCGCACCCGAATTAGGCTGCAGGCTGACCGAGTCGTAACCGGTAATTTCGCAAAGCGCGGCCGACAGTTTTTCGATGAGTTCGGCATAGCCTGTGGTCTGCGCGGCCGGTGCGAAAGGATGGATATTGGCAAACTCAGGCCAGGTGATGGGAATCATTTCCGCCGTTGCATTCAGCTTCATGGTGCAGGAACCCAGCGGGATCATGCTGCGGTCCAGGGCCAGATCCTTGTCCGCCAATCCGCGCAGATAACGCAGCATATCGGTTTCGGAATGAATGCTGGAGAAGATCGGATGCGACAGAATCGCGGACTGACGCGCCAGGCTCA
>JBEBTQ010000250.1:0-5449 GCA_040393685.1 Advenella kashmirensis
CATGGGGCTGGGCGGCTTCCAGGAAGCCATCCAGCTGCCTATGTTCCAGGAATTCACCAAGTACCAGGGACACGTCAATAACCCGAAACGCATGGCCGAATATACCGCCCGCTGCTTTGACCGGGCTTTGTCCGAAATCGGCCCGACCCAGTTGAATATTCCACGTGATTATTTCTACGGTGAAATCGAAACCGAAATTCCGCTGCCGCAACGTCTGGACCGTGGCGCCGGTGGCGAGAAAAGCCTGAACGAAGCCGCCGAACTGCTGGCGACCGCCAAATTCCCCGTCATTCTTTCCGGTGGCGGCGTCGTGATGGCCGATGCCGTTGAAGAATGTAAAGCACTGGCCGAAAGGCTGGGGGCACCGGTAGTTAACAGCTACCTGCACAATGACTCATTCCCCGCCAGCCACCCGCTGTGGGCAGGTCCGCTGGGTTACCAGGGTTCCAAGGCTGCCATGAAGCTGATTGCACAGGCCGATGTGGTCGTGGCTCTGGGTTCCCGTCTGGGCCCATTCGGTACCCTGCCGCAGCATGGCATGGATTACTGGCCCAAAGAAGCGAAAATCATTCAGATCGACGCTGACAACAAAATGCTCGGTCTTGTGAAGAAGATTTCAGTTGGCATTTGTGGCGACGCCAAGGCAGCTGCGGTGGCTTTGCTGGAACGCCTGCAGGACAAAAAACTGGCCTCGGATGCAAGCAAAGAAGCACGCGCCAAAACCATTGCCGACGAAAAAGCCGCATGGGAAAAAGAACTGGACGAGTGGACGCACGAGAAAGATGCGTACAGTCTGGACATGATCGAAGAGGCTAAAAAAGAAGGGGGTAAATACCTTCATCCAAGACAGGTATTGCGTGAACTGGAAAAAGCCATGCCGCAAGATGTCATGGTCTCTACCGATATCGGCAATATCAACTCTGTGGCCAATAGCTATCTGCGCTTCGAAAAACCGCGTAGCTTCTTCGCCCCCATGAGTTTCGGTAACTGCGGCTATGCCCTGCCCACGATTATCGGTGCCAAAGTGGCTGCACCTGAACGTCCTGCTATTGCCTACGCCGGCGACGGCGCCTGGGGCATGAGCATGGTGGAAATCATGACTTGCGTGCGACACGATATTCCGGTCACCGCAGTGGTCTTCCATAACCGTCAGTGGGGTGCCGAGAAGAAAAACCAGGTGGACTTCTATAACCGTCGCTTTGTCGCTGGCGAACTGGACAACCAGAGCTTTGCCAGCATCGCACAAGCGATGGGTGCCACCGGTTTCGTAGTCGATAAGCTGGAAGATGTAGGCCCCACTCTGAAAAAAGCCGTGGACATGCAAATGAACGAAGGCAAAACCTGCGTCATTGAAATCATGTGTACTCGTGAACTCGGGGATCCATTCCGACGCGATGCGCTGTCCAAACCAGTACGGTTCCTGGACAAATACAAAGACTACGTCTGACCCAAGGCGCAACCTGAGGAATACACCATGAGCGTTTTGCAACGTATCATCGAAACGGCGCAAGCCGCACCGAAGCGCATCGTGCTATGCGAAGCTCAGGACCCGCGCGTTCTTCAGGCCGCGATACGCGCCCAGCGGGAGCGTATCGCCCGAATCGTGATGGTGGGTGATCCGGCGCAAAGCGTCGCGGTCGCCCGCCAGCACGGTCTGGACCTCTCGAACATCTTCATTACCGACCCGACAACCAGCGAAGCGCGTGAACGCTATGCGCAGCAGCTGTTTCGCCTGCGCGAGAAAAAAGGCATGACATTGCAACAGGCACAGCAGGCCGTTACCCAGCCGCTGTGTTTTGCCAACCTGATGCTGCACATGGGTGATGCCGATGGCTCGGTCGCTGGCGCTGTTCATACGACGGCCGATGTGGTGCGTACCGCGCTACAGGTAGTCGGTGCAAAAGCCTCTGCCGGCAGTATTGTGTCCAGCTTTTTTCTGATGATTTTTGAACACGAACATCATCCAACCAAAGGCGGGATGATTTTTTCCGATTGCGGTCTGGTCATTGATCCGGATGCGCAGCAACTGGCACGAATCGCTCTTGACTCGGCTAAAAGCGCAAGCGCGCTGCTGGGCGAGGCGCCACGCATTGCCATGCTATCGTTCTCGACACTGGGAAGCGCACAGCATGTGAATGTAACCAAGGTTCAGCAAGCGACGCAACTGGTCAGACAGGCACGGCCTGATCTGCTGATTGACGGCGAAGTACAGCTGGATGCCGCCATTATTCCGGATATTGCATCGCGCAAACTCAGCGACTCGCAGGTCCACGGACGTGCCAATGTGCTGATTTTTCCAGACCTGAATGCCGGCAATATCGGTTACAAGCTGGCAGAAAGATTGGGCGGCGCCGTCGCTATCGGCCCGCTGCTGCAAGGGTTGAACAAACCGGCGAATGATCTGTCACGGGGTTGCAGTGCCGACGATGTTTATAATGTGATCGCCGTCACTTGCGTACAGGCGCAACAGCAGCAGGCGCAAGCCACGCCCGGCGAATTATCGTCGGTGTCCGCCAGCCAGTAATTTCGCAATATCAAAAAAGACAGCAGGCGTCAGTGCCTGCTGCAGGTCTACCGCCAGGCTTCTGGGATAATACGCACTCAGATCCAGCCCAACACCCAGCCCCACAACATCGATTCCCTGAGCAATTGTTTGCCGCACAACTTGTTGCAGATGACTGGCCAGATAATAATCATCATTCACATGTTGTGTGGCACTGTCCATCGGACAACCGTCAGACACCACGATCAGCGTGCGCCGTTTTACAGACTGCTCCTGCAGTCGCTGTGAAGCCCACAGCACGGCCTCGCCATCTACCCCTTCGCGATACAGATCATGCTTGAGTAAGGCGGCAATATCCAGGCGCGCGCGCGACCAGCTCGTATCAGCCTGCTTAAATAGCAAATGACATATTTCATTGAGACGCCCGGGATGGGCCGGCTTGCCCTGGCGCTGCCAGTCTTTCATGGCGCGTCCGCCATTCCAGGCGCCGGTGGTAAAGCCCAGCAATTCGGTTTGCACGCCAGCCATTCCCAGCGCCCGCAACAGCGTATCGAGCAGGACAGACAGGCGGCGCGCATGCGTGCGCATGGAACCCGAGCAATCGAGCAGGATTGTGACCGCCTGATCAACCCGCTCAATGACCTGATCCTGACGAAAGATGCGCGTTTCTGCCGGGCTGGCCACCAGCTGGCTAAGGACGCGCCCGTCAAGAATGCCCTCTTCCTGACCGAATAGCCAGCCATCCTCTTGCGGCATGCGAAAGAGGCGGCGAAACAGTCTGGCCAGCTGAGCCACACCGATAGACAATGAGGCACGATCTTCGTCCATTTGCTGACGAAACTGCCTGAGCTCGGCAAGCCTGACAGGCGATGCGGCCAGCTCAACCCGATCATAGCGACGCGTAAATACGCGATAGCTGGCCTGATGCTGATCGAACACACGGCTTTGCCCAAAAGGAGCAACGTCAAATCCATCTTCCGGTTGTGCGTCCGGTGTGAGCAGCAGGGAAAACAGCGCCCGGGGATTTTTATCGGTATCCTTCTGCCGACGGTCCAGTGCCATTTCAGCCGCCAGATTCTGGCTGACTTTTTCGGCAAGGCGTGCAGCGACCGCCGCATAGGCGGCCTGATCATTGCGCAGGCGACGCAAGGCATACAGTTCCCCGCCTATTTCACCTGCCATGCCAGCGCGCGTGGCTTCCAGCAAATCCTGCTGGGCCTCGCTGAGCACACCGCCTGTTACCCGTGACCATACAGTCAGCATAACGGTAAACAGCAAAATACCCAGACTGGATTCGATGAGGGCCGAATGTTCAAACTTCTCGGCCCAGGCACGGAAACGTGCCTGCACATTGGCGCGTACTCCAGGCCAGTCTGCAGCCGCCGTGGCCTCAAGGCGTACCTGTTCAAAAAAATCGTAAAGAAGGCGGGCGGTCTCGTCTTGCGGACACGCCTGTTCATAGATAACCGGATCGCAGGCAAGCAGTCGCAGCGCCAGACCATCGGCAACAGCACGAAAATCCCGGAAGTGCTGATTATCAGGCTCCAGCCGCAGATGCGGCGCCAGCACCGGCACCAGATTGTCATCCAGATACAGCCTGCCTTTTCTGAAATGCGCATTACTGCGCCCGCTGATGGCGCGCACAGCAGCACCACACAACTCGTCTGTGTGCTGCTGGAATATGCTGTGCGCGATATCGTTCACGCCTGCAGGGTTCCCACAAAGGCTTCGGGCAGCTCCTGTTCGAAACAGCGCTGATAATATTCGGCAATCAGCTCTTTCTCGGCATCATCGCATTTGTTCAGAAATGACAGACGAAATGCCAGACCGGTGTCGCCGAAGATCTGCCGGTTCTCGGCCCAGGTAATCACCGTACGCGGCGACATGAGCACGGAAATATCACCTGCCTCGAAGCCCTTGCGTGTAAGGTTGGCCAGATCCACCATTTTTCGAATGGTCTGTCGTCCCTGCTCGTTATCCATTTGAGGCACTCTGGCAGCCGTAATCTGTACTTCGTCTTCGGGCTGTAAATAATTGAGGGCAGCCACAATATTCCAGCGATCGAGCTGCGCGTGATTGAGCGATTGCGTGCCGTGATACAGGCCGTTTAAGTTGCCCAGGCCCAGCGTATTGGCGGTTGCGAAGAGCCTGAAATCCGCATGCGGCGCGATACTGCGATTCTGGTCCAGCAACATGAAATGACCGTTGCGCTCCAGAATCCGCTGAATCACAAACATTACATCGGGTCGGCCCGCATCGTATTCATCAAAGATCAGCGCCATGGGTTGCTGTAGCGCCCAGGGCAGAATGCCTTCCTGAAACTCGGTCACCTGGCGTCCTTCACGCAAAACAATGGTGTCCTTGCCAACCAGGTCCAGGCGGCTGATATGCCCGTCCAGGTTGACGCGCACGCAAGGCCAGTTCAGTCTGGCGGCGACCTGTTCTATATGAGTAGACTTGCCGGTGCCATGCAGTCCCTGAATCAATACCCTCCGGTTCTGGGCAAAGCCGGCCAAAATAGCAAGGGTCACATCATGATTGAAATGATAGGCAGTGTCGATTTCCGGTACATGTTCCGTGGCTTCACAAAACGCAGGCACGGTCAGATCGGTATCAAGGCCGAAGACTTGCCTGACGGAAATTTCGCGAATGGCGCGATGTGAAGATTTCTGGGTGGTCACGAGCGTTTGCCTCCGTAACGGGGTCGCAATGGCAGACCACTGCGGTTGATTAATTTACGCTGCCGCGTTGGCCTTTTCAATTTCCGCCAGCGAGTCGGCAGCACGCCGCAAGACGGGCAGGAACTCCAAGGCCTTTTCGCGCGTAATGCGCATAATGGGCGACTGCGCCGCGATGCCCATATTGGATTTGCCGTTTTCTCCGGGCACCAGCACGGCAATACAAATAAGGCCGGGCAAAAATTCCTCGTTATCCATGGCATAGCCC
>JBEBTQ010000251.1:0-5432 GCA_040393685.1 Advenella kashmirensis
AGGTTACATGGATATCCGACGCACCATACTCTGGATGATATTTGTTTTCTCGGCATTTATGCTGTGGAACAACTGGCAAACCTATACCGGTCATCCCTCTCTTCTTGGCGAACAGCCCGAGGTCGCGCAGCAGGATAAGTCTACTGCCCCCGCCACCGGCACTCCCCAAGCCGATACGCCCGCCGCACCATCGGTGCCTGGTGCGACAACCACTCCCGATGAAGCGAAAGCGGCAAATGCTGCACCTTCTGAACGTATCCAGATCGAAACCGATGAGTTCGTCATCCAATTCGACACCATGGGTGCTCAGCTAGTTCATGCCGAATTGCGCAAGCATCGCGATACGGCAGACGAATCCAAAGCTGCGGTTCTGCTGGAAAACAATGATGTTTCCCGCTACACGGTTCAAAGCGGTATCGTCGCGCCAGCCGGTCAGAAGAAAAACTATCCGGATCAGTACAAACCATTCCGACTGGTTTCCAAAGAAACCAGAATGACAGGCGACACGCTGCCTGTGGTTTTCGAGTCTGAATCTGGCGGTCTGAAGGTAACACGTACCTATACGTTCACAAAAGGTACCTACCGTGTTGATGTTCAGGATGAGATCACCAACACCAGTCAGGAACCTCAGCAGCCATCACAGTACCTGCAGATTACCCGTGATGACAAGGATCCTCCGGGCGCTTCCAGCTTTTATCACACGTTTACCGGTCCGGCCATTTACAGCGAAGAAGGCCGTTTCCAGAAGTTTGCGTTCTCTGATATAGACAAAAACAAAGCCGAATATGTGAAGCAGGCGAAAGATGGCTGGATCGCGATGATCGAGCACTATTTCGTGACGGCCTGGGTGCCGCCTGAAGGCAAAGACCGTCTGTACAACCTGCGTAAAACGCCCGAAGGGCTATATGCGGTCAGCACGGTCGAGCCGCTGGGCACACTGGAGCCAGGCGCAACAACCACCACACGCTCAGAACTGTGGGTGGGTCCGCAGGATCAGGACGCGCTGGCCTCTGTCGCACCAGGACTGGACGTTGTAGTCGACTATGGCTGGCTGACGATCATTGCCAAGCCCATGTTTGCCGTTATGCAATGGATTCACTCCATCGTGGGCAACTGGGGCTGGACCATTGTTCTGCTGACCGTTCTGATCAAGCTGATTTTCTTCCCCTTGTCTGCCGCCAGCTACAAATCCATGGCGAAGATGAAGAACGTGGCTCCGCGCATGCAGGCCATGAAGGAAAAATACGGTGACGACCGTCAGGCGCTGAATGCTGCCATGATGGAAATGTACCGTAAGGAAAAAATCAACCCATTGGGCGGCTGTCTACCCATTCTGGTCCAGATTCCGGTCTTCCTGACGCTGTATCGCGTTCTGCTGGCCAGCGTGGAAATGCGCGGTGCCCCCTGGATTGGCTGGATTCACGACCTTTCCGTGCATGACCCATACTTCATCCTGCCCGTGTTCATGATGGCCAGTATGTTCCTGCAGATGCGTCTGAATCCGAAACCACCAGATCCGATGCAGGCCAAAATCATGATGTTCATGCCCCTGGTATTTGGTGCCATGATGTTCATGTTCCCCGCAGGTCTGGTCCTGTACTGGTGCGTCAATAACGTGCTGTCCATTGCCCAGCAGTGGTTCATCACACGCAACCTGAACAAGGCTGCCAACGACGCGACGGCCTGACCGGCTGTTCAAGGCATAAGACGATGATGGCCATTGCGTTGTCATCGTCCGGCCTGATGGGCTGGCAGGTGCCAGGATGTGGATCGCGGCATTGCATACATGTTGGCTGCATCGATAACCGCTATTGCAAACGCAATGGCGGTTTTTTTATGCTCGCTATGTGCGCATGATCTGCGTGGTATGATTTTCCAGTCAGGTGTTGCAGGCATCTGATTGCAGACGAGATCGACGAAGCCTATGCCGCAGCCATGCCGCCGGATAAAGACGATCCGCCTGGAGCAGACGATAAGAGAAAACGATAAAAGGAAGACAACAAACGCATGAAAAAGCTGGATATCCCCTCTCTGGAAGCCTTTGTGGCAGCGGTGGAAGAGAAAAGCCTGTCCAGAGCAGCGCAGCGCGAGAATCTGGTCACTTCGGCCGTCAGCAAGCGCATTACGGATCTGGAGCACCATCTGGACAAAGTGCTTCTGTCTCGCCATGGTCGGGGCGTGGAGCCGACGCCTGCCGGCATGCTGCTGTATCAGCACGCAAAATCCATCCTGCGCAATCTGCGCCTGACCGAAAATCTGATGCACGAATTTGCCAATGACGGCAAAGCGAAAATACGGCTGCTGGCGAACCCGTCAACCATCCTGCAGTTTCTGCCGCAACAGCTGGCACCGTTTCTGAAAAGCCATACAGGCCTGCGTATTGACCTGGTGGAATGCCACAGTTATGACATACCAAGGCTGATCGCAGAAGATTCAGGTGATATCGGCGTCTATCACGCAGATCAGCCTGCAACGGGCGTGCTATCGTTCCCCTACATTCAGGATCGTGTCGGACTGGTGGTGCCCAATGGACATCCGCTGACGCAGCGCGAGTCCCTGTTTCTTGAGGAAGCGCTGGATTATGACCTACTCGGGTATTTTCCCCGTCATTCACTGGACTCCTTCCTGGCCTACGTTGAGCCTTCGCTTTCGCGGCCGCCCAATGTGAATCTGCAGGTGTCCAATTTTGAGTCCCGCTGCCGGATGATCATGGAAGGCCTGGGCATTGGCGTGGTACCGGAGAAGATCGCGGCCAACTACCTGCAGCCCATGGGGCTGAAACTATTGCATCTGAAAGACAGCTGGGCGAGACGCCAATTCTTTGTTTGTGTGAAATCTGTGGATTCCGATTCGCCATTGATTCGCGAATTGCTGGACGCGCTGAGGCAGCACGGGGAATAAAGTTTAGCTATTTGTTGCTGCGACCCAGTCATAATCGATACGCTCCGCAGTTGTAGCCGTTGCAGAAATCACAATCGAAAAGCGCAGCAGTGCGACTGACGGGAAGTACCGAAGGGGCCAATCTGAACTGATGGGAGTGCCGGCTCAGCGGGCCAGGTTGCGTAATGGCCGACCGTGGACCCAGTTGTCCAGATTTTCCAGAAAAATATCCGAGACGCGTTTTTCATTGCCGGCAGAATGGCCGGCAGTATGTGGCGAAACAATGACATTCGCCATATCCCACAAAGGCGAATCCTTTTGCAGCGGTTCTTTCTCGAAAACATCCAGATAAGCGCCGGCCAGCGTGCCATCTTTCAGCGCTTCTATCATCGCCGTCTCATCCACCACTTCACCACGTGACACATTGACCAGATGTGCCCCCGGTTTTATTACATTCAACATATGACGGCTGACAAGACCACGGGTTCTGTCTGTGAGCGGACAGGCCAGAACCAGCCAGTCGATGTGCTCAAGCACACTCTGCATATTGTCATAATGAATCATGGGAATTCGGCCGTCGTTCCCACCTTCGCTATTTCGCAGAACAGTCACGCGCATGCCCAGCATGTCCAGATAGCGTTGTATCGTCTGACCGATGGCGCCCCAGCCGGCAAGTAGCACGTGCTGACCTTCCAGATCCGGCGGCATCAGTTCTCCCAGCAAGGGCGCCCAGGTATGTTCGCGCTGTGCATTTTCCAGAAAACGAAAACGACGATTGAGTGCGAGCATCCCTGTCAGGACGCTTTGCGCAACAATGCTTGAGAGCGCCCCGCTGGCGTTTGTCAGTTTCACGCCCTTTTCCCGCAGGCGCACGTAGATGGGACGATCCAGGCCTGCAGAGTGCACCTGTACCCATTGCAGGTTGGGTGCCTCTTCCATCATCTGATAGAAAGTCTCTGTGTGCGGCTCAAGGACATATTTGGTTGAGAGGCCGGTCACATCACGCGACACAAATGCAATATCAATCTGCTTCAGGGTTTCCTCGTCTATCCGTTCTCCATGATAGGGAACGAAACGCACATTCTTCAATGCGTATTGCGATTGAGCCATTGTTTGAACCTGCTCTACAACCTTTGCAGAAATCAGTACTGTCAGTGTCGGTGATGTCATGCTTGCCTTCTGAATGACTATTTAGCGGAGATATTCATTTCAGTTGTGAATTTCTTCCACTTTTCGTTTTCATCTTTCACAAACTTGGTGAAGGATTCTGATGATCCGCCCACTGGCTCTGCACCTTCATTGGAAAGCTTGGTTTGCACTGCCGGCTGCTTGAGAACGGCATTGATGTCTTTGTTCAGTTTCTCAACAATATCATCCGGTGTTTTGGCGGGCGCAAAGTAGCCGAACCACGAACCCATCGCAAAGTCCTTGTAACCGGCTTCCTGCATGGTCGGTACATCCTTCAGCGCTTTGGACCGCTTGGCTGTGGACACGGCCAATGGAAGCAGTTTACCGCCTTTGATATTCCCGATGACAGAAGGCAGAGTCGCAAACATGAATTGCACTCGACCGGACAGTACATCGTTCAGCGCATCTGCACCTTTATAGGGAATATGCGTGACTTTCAGATCCCGCGTCTTCGCCATCAGCGCACATGAAAGATGCGCTGCGGTACCTACACCCGTCGAGGCACAGTTGTACTGGCCAGGATTTTCTTCAATCTTTTTGGTCAGCTCATCAACCGTTTTGACACCCAGCGATGGAGAGACGACCAGCACATTAGGCACATCAGCAACCAGTACCACGGCTCTTAGATCGGTCATGGTGTTAAAGGAACTCTTGGCGTAGATGTAGGGGTTGACAGCAATCGGGCCGATGGAGTTCATGAGAATGGTGTATCCATCCGGTTTGGCGTTAACCACTGCGCCCGTACCGATATTACCGGCTGCACCAGGTTTGTTTTCAACCACAACACTCTCGTTCCACATCTTGCTCAAACCATTGCTTATTTCACGCGCAATAATATCTGTGGTACCACCGGCAGTGAACGCTACGACTGTCTTGACGGGCTGTGCCGGCCAGTCCTGTGCAACCGCTGCGGACGCGCCAACGAGTGTGCTGCCTGCGACGGCGCAAACTGCCGCCTGTCGGATCATAGATTTAATTTTGAACATAGTCTGTCTCCTGATTTTTTATATAAAGGGAATGTTTTTACGATCGAGCCATGCGGGCGCGTTCGAGTCTGCGCCGGCATGGGGAACATCTTGGCTTCAATCCATGAAGCTGGGGTCCAGCCTTTCCATTTTTCTTAACAGGGCTGGCCACTCCATCAGGCCATAAGGTCTGCGTGTACCTGGCTGATAATTTTTATAGGTTTCCTCCAGTACCGATTCGCTCACTTTGTTCAATGGCGTATTGCAGGACATGGCGGCGATCTGCGCGCGACAGGCCAGTTCCAGCCGGTGCATCCAGTTGAAGGCTTCACCAATCGTATTGCCAGCGGTCAGCAGACCATGGTTGCGCAGAATCATGGCTTCAGAAGTCCCCAGATC
>JBEBTQ010000252.1:0-5428 GCA_040393685.1 Advenella kashmirensis
AGCAACAATAGGGCTGCGCCATAAAGGCCGCTGCCGGCCAGCAATGACGCCTGTCTGTATCCGAGGGTGAGACGGGTCAAATGTGGCGCAATAAGCCCCACAAGACCCAGGCTTCCAACTGCGGCGACGGCCGCAGACGTCAGCATGCAGGTGGCCAGAAAACACAAGGCAGAGGTCAGTTTTACATTCGTTCCCAGACCCATCGCGCACTGTCGCCCCAGAAGCAGGGTGTCAATTTGCCGTGTACCCGCAATCAATAATCCCAGGCCCGCTACAGCCCAATACAGCATGTTCTGGAAAGACTCCCATGATGACGCGTGCAGGCTGCCGGCCAGCCAGATCAGTGCAGTCTGCACATTCCGGATGTCAGCCGTGGTCATGAAGCACGCGATTATGCCATGCAAAAACCAGGAAACGCCAATACCAATCAGAACAAAACGGGCCTTGGACATATCGCGGGCCAGCAGGGCGACCACCAGTGCAACACTCAATCCGCCAGCCAGTCCTGCAAGGCTTCGCCAGCCAGGTGCCACTTCCGGCAAAAACACGGCCATTCCAATAACCGCTACCACCGCGCCTTCCTTTACGCCGACCAGCCCCGGATCAGCGAGGCCATTACGCGCCAGTGTCTGCAAGGCTGCACCGGCGATACCGAGCATGGCTCCAGCCAAAATGGCCGTCAGGATGCGAGGAAGCCGAAAATCTTTCCAGATCATTTGCTGAACCCCCGTCTGATCTGCAGAATGCCAGAGGCTGGACAGAGGTGTTTCGTAAAGTCCCTGGGGTAGCAGCCAAAGGGCAAACCCGAGCAAGGCAGCCACAACAACACCGTAGATAAGCAGGAATCGCGGTCTTACCAGCAGACTTACCGGGCCCAATTTTATGAGCTTGCGGTCGTTCGACTGAAGAAAGCCATCAGATAACCGTGTCATTGTCGACTCCGCAATACAAGGATAAGGAAAACCGGTACGCCGACAAAAGCAGTGACAACGCCGGTTGCAAGTTCATGAGGTGCAAGTGCCACACGTGCGATGACGTCGGCCAGAAGAACAAGAATTGCTCCGCATAAAGAGGAGGAAATCAGTCGTCTGTTGCCGATTCCGGAACCTAGATAATTGGCCATGTGCGGCGCAACCAGTCCGATAAATCCGAGTGGGCCCGCTATGGACACGGCAGCACCACAGAGCAGGGCTGCGGCAGCCAGAGCGATTGCGCGCGTTGTGTTGACGGGCGTGCCCAGGCCTTTGGCAACATCGTCCCCCAGGGAAAGAGTATGAATGCGACGGCTGATTGCAGCAACAAGGAGTGCACCACAAATGGCGGCTGGCATCCCATTAAGTACAACACGCATTCCTGACTCAGCCAGATCACCAGCGAGCCAAATGCGCAAATCCTGCAGGGAGTCTTCGTCCAGAATAAGCAATCCCGAAGTGAGCGCCGAAGCAAATGCTGACAATGAGATGCCGCAAAACGTGAGTTTGATGATCGTCAGGCCGCGCCTTCCCACTTGCGCAAACAATAACACCAGCCCAAAGAGTATTGCACCACCGACTGCGGCAGTGAATGGACGCATTGACGCCGATCCCAGTACGGGAACAGAAAGCGACGACGATGCAACGACAGCAAAAGCAGCACCTGCATTCAGTCCGAGCAATTGAGGTTCACCCAGAGGATTACGGGTGACTGACTGTATCAGGGCGCCCGCCAGACCCAGGGCGGCGCCGGCAGTCACGGCACCCAGCATGCGCGGCAAACGCAGACTGCGAATAATATGATGATCGAAATTGTGCTTTTCCGGATGAAACAGCGCGTGCAGGACATCTTGCGGGTTGATATAGCGGGAGCCTATGCCAAGGTGTAAGAGGGCAGCCAGCACAACAAGCGCAATCAAAATCAGGATGATGACGCCTGGATGTAGCGGCTTTCTTTCTAAAGGAATGCTGGCGCTTTGGTTCATTCGTGTCATGTTCATTGGCTCGGACTGACACGCCACGGCATAAAAATAGGGCGCCCGTTATTGGCGGGATTCGGAACGGAAATCACCTGCAAATCGAAAACATCCTGGACGAGTTCCGGTGTACAGGAGCCAGGGTCAAACAGATTGGCTCGAATCTTACCTTCCTTCATCATGACCAGACGGTCGGCATAACTCAGGGCGAGGTTTAAATCGTGCAGCACCGCAATGATGGTTCTGTTATGCGAATGCACCAGCGAGTGCAGCAGTTCCATCACTTCAACCTGATACTTCAAATCAAGAAAGGTTGTGGGTTCATCAAGTAGTATGACGCCGGTCTCCTGTGCCAAAGCCATCGCAATCCAGCAGCGCTGGCGCTGTCCTCCGGACAGACTATCAATGGAACGGTCTGAAAACTCCAAAGTACCGGTCAGCTGCATAGCGTCTTTTACCGCACTCGAATCTGCATCCGTCCAGCGCCTTAGCATTCCCAAATGGGGATGGCGTCCGAAGGACACCAGATCAAATGCCGTCATGTTCTCCGGTAAAACAGGAGCCTGAGGAAGAATGCCGAGCTGACTTGCTACTTCTCTGGTCGGCAGTTCATGGATGGATCTACCGTGTAAAAGTACGGTGCCTTCGCTGGGCCTGAGCAACCGTGCGAGCGTGCTCAGCAAGGTAGATTTGCCCGACCCGTTAGGGCCCAGCAAAACCGTCAATGTGTTCTTTTCAAATGCAATATCGGCACTGGATACAATTGTTTTTGAACCGTATCCCGCCGATAATCCGCTGGCAATCAGCGGCTTATCGGCAGTGCTTTCAATGGTTCTGCTTAAGTCTTGTTTCATCGATCAGAATTTCACACTCGCCGTAAGAGAGGCGTTGAACGGTTCACCGTAAACGTTGCCGTATCTGCTGGATCCCAAAGATGATGCAAAATAGGTTCGATCAAACAGATTACGCAGATTAAGCTGCAACGTCACGGGATTTTTCGCTGAAATGGTATAGCTTGCAAATGCGTCCACCACGGCGTAACCCGGTAAAAAGTAGGAGTTATCATTAATGCCGGGACGTTTACTGGTTCCACGAATACCTGCGCCAATTTTCAATTGATCGCCATTTTTCAGAGCGCCAAAATCGTAGGCTGCGAACAGGGATGCGGTATGGCGCGCTACGTTGACCAGCTGCTTGCCGGTATAGTCGGGATCATCCTTGATTTTGGCATCGGTATACCCATAACTGGCGATAATGCTGAGCTGATCAGTTAACTGCCCGTTCACATCCAGCTCGACCCCACGGGATCGCACCTTGCCTGCTGCACGCGTCACGATGGTGCCATTGACGTTTTCAAAATAACTCACATTTTTCTTGTCGGTTGTGTAAACCGCAAGATTGGCGCTGAGTCCTCGCGCCAGATCCCACTTCGCACCGAGTTCGTATGTCAGACCTTCTTCAGGAGGCAGATCACCTATTTCACTCGAAATTGACGATTGCGGGCGGAAGCTTTTGGCAATGTTGGCATATATGGACAACTCAGGCGTGGCTTTGTACACCACACCGACCCGAGGCACAAATTTTCCTCCGGATGTATCCGTATTGGTCCGGAACGGACGGCCACGTCCTGCGACCTGATGGTATTTCTGATAGCGTATGCCGCCCACAACAATCCATTGATCATTCAGATGGACAGAGTCCTGCAGGTAAACAGAAGGAGAACTCAATCGCTCATATTGATCACTATCGGTGGCCACCACCCGTGAGCACGTATCTACAGTGCCGTATTCCGGATTATTGATATTGAAACTCACACTGGGTGTGCAACGGATCATATCCGAACGCAGCGTGCGATGGTAATCGTATTCCGCACCCAGCAGCAGTTCATGCTTCATACCGGCAATCGTCTTTGAGCCTATCAGGTCCAGTCTTGCGGAATGACCGACATTATCTGAACCCTGTGTTGCATCCACCCGACGTGTGACGTCGCCGGTTTTCGGATCGTAGGACATCACCCTGGCCTGGTTGTCGGTATAGCGGTCGTTACTGTAACTGTAATTGAAGGCAAGCCGCCAGTCGGCAGACAGCTCATGGTTAATGTTCAAAGAAGCCAATGAACTGTGCCCATCAGTAATATTGAATGGCTCGTCCAGACGAGTCCTGCGACTCAGCGGAATGGGACCGCCGCTGTCCAGATCCCAAATAGTGCCGCGGTCAAACGGTTCCTTGTAGCTTTGGTACATAAAACTGGCGGTGACCACCGTCTTGTCGCCAAACCAGCTTACGGAAGGTGCGATCAGCCAGTCTTTATTGCGACCGAAATTACGCCAATACGCCGTATTGTTGTAGCTGCCGATGAGACGATAGGCGAGCGGGGTGCCTTTAACAGGCCCGGTCACGTCAAATTCTGCCCGGGCGCCACCAAAACTGCTGGGCGTAACACTTGCAATGCCGCGGAATTCTCTTTCGGGCTTTTTCGTCTCCAGATTGATTGCGCCGCCCGGATCAAGAATCCCGAATAGGGTGGATGCCGGACCCTTGAGTACCTCAACCCTTTCGGTCGTGGCATTGAAACTGTGAGGCAATACCGTCTTCATCCCATTAGTCAGAATGGCATTATCCCGATTCTGACCAAAGCCACGGCGGATAAAGGCATCCTGAGTGCCGCCCAGACCGTTAGTCTGAGTAATGCCACTCACATTTGACAGTACATCGTCCAGTGATCGACTCGCCTGATTTTTTAAGACCTCTGATTTCACGACATTGACTGCCTGGGGAATATCCAGTATGGGTGCGTCCGTTCGCAATGCGGACGATGGGGTAAGTGCCTGATAACTGGAATCCGTGCCACCGTTGACAACAATGGCGTCCAGAAGTGTCGTCTCGGTTTGAGCAGCCGCGCTGACGGTCCAGAACGTACCAAAGAGCATGACGGTGCGATAATTTTTTCGCAGAAAACGTTTCTTAGCCAGTTTCACGCCACTAAATCCTTTAAAAATCATTCGACAGTATAAATGGGAATGAGAATGATTTTAAATTACAGATTTGTAGTAGTAAATGTATCCTTCATCACCGTGTCATCTTGGGATGCAAATCCTGAAGAAGTCACGCTTTGACGGGGTTTTTGCGCACTGTCATGAATTCGATGGCAGATAATCAGGCAGTTCCCACTACTACGAATGTAGTGGCGGGCTCGTCATCAGTCTATTTCAGCCGTGATTGTCGGCATCGAAGCCCGTTGTTGCTTGCGTGCACAAAATGGCTGGGAAGAGGGCAGTGTAATATATAATGAGAATGCATTGTATTATCGTTATTGAAGAGCGGCATTCTTTTAGGAAAACCTTATATGGCTGGGAGCGAGACTGCCGTGCAACAGGACTTTCATAACCTGTACATGAATCATCATGGCTGGCTATACCAGTTCCTCAGGAAAAAGCTCGGTAACAGCTTTGATGCCGCCGATCTTGCCCAAGACACCTT
>JBEBTQ010000253.1:0-5417 GCA_040393685.1 Advenella kashmirensis
GCACACCAGCCAGCATGATCGCGACATTTGCAGGAACATCCGATTAATAACTTGCAATAGGATCTGATCCAAAAGTGTTTCTTTGGAATCGACGAACTTATAAATCGTCATCGGGGAGATTCCCAGTTCAGTAGCAATTTTCCTGAATGAGATTGCTTCCATACCGCTTTCAATTGCAATCTGAATAGCGGTCTGGGTAATGATATTGGCAGTAATAGATGCGGTTTTTGAAGTGGCCATTGAAGCTTTTAAGTATTTAGATAAATTGGTTCTACTGAAGTGAAATAGAAATTCCTACCTAGTACTTCTACTTATAGATTAGTAAACCTATATCTCATAATATACACTGTATATTATATCGATACACCGTATATTGGAGGCTATTAAAATGAACTCAGATAATTATCGAGTAGATTTGACACTCAAATCTGCAATAGATAAAGCAATAAAAAAAATAATGCCCTTGGTAATGCTCATGTATCTCATCAATTATATTGATCGGGTCAATATCGGATTCGCAGCAGAATCAATGAACATTGATTTGGGCCTGTCTACTGCAGCCTATGGATTAGGAGCGGGCCTGTTCTTTGCTGGTTATGTGCTCTTTGAGGTTCCCTCAAATATTATTTTGCATAAAGTAGGAGCCAGGATTTGGCTCGCAAGAATTATGATCACGTGGGGAATCATCTCCGCATCGATGAGCTTTGTTCACTCTGAGACAGGATTTTATGTCGTACGAGTTCTACTAGGGATTTCTGAAGCAGGTTTTGTTCCGGGGGTCATTTATTTACTTAGTATATGGTTTCCGAGTCGGGTCAGGGCTCGTATGGTAGCTCTCTTCATAATTGCAATTCCCTTTGCTGTTGTTATTGGCGCCCCCTTGTCTGCCTTGATTCTGGAACATGGAGACGGATTATTTGGATTGCCGGGATGGCGTGTCATGTTCTTTATAGAAGCCGTACCTGCTGTGCTGGTGGGCATTTACGCCTTGATCTATTTGCCCAGCCACCCAAATAAAGCGACTTGGTTAACCGCGGAGGAAAAGACTTCTTTGCAGTCTGCGCTGGATAAAGAGCGCAATAATTCTCTTAAACATGGCCCCAGTGCGACCCTCGCTGCGCTGAAGGATTGGAGAGTCTATGCGATCGCAATGATCGGATTCTCGGTCAATATGGGCGGATACGCTTTGTCATTTTTCCTGCCACAGGTAATCGCTAGTTTTTCTCGCGAAATGGGTATTGAGTTTTCATTGCTTCAAATAGCCTTACTTACTGCAATACCCTTTTCTGCAGCCGTTATTGCTTTATGGTTCGTTGGTAAAAGTTCCGACCGGCATGACGAGCGTTTGCTTCATTCGGCCGTTCCCTTGTTAATTGGCGCCGGCGCAATCTCAATTGCACTCTATCTTCCTGGCACAACTGCCAAAATGATTTCCATTTCCATAGCTGCAGCCGGCAGCTACTGCGTGTTGCCCGTTTTTTGGCAATTGCCTACGAAATTTCTCACCGGCAGCGCAGCGGCAGCCGGCATCGGCTTGATAGGTGGATTGGCCAATATAGCTGGATTCATTGCTCCATATATGACAGGTGTCATTCAAACAAATACAGGAAGTTATAAACCAGCCATGTTCGTTGTGGCAGGGGTAATGGTTGTGGGTGCATGTGTCGCACTAGCACTACGCTTTAGACCTGAACTTTCCAATAAGTCTCATCAATAGAAACGAAATAAGCACGCATAGGAGTTAGCATTATGGCAAACGTAGTTGGCCAATATATAGATCAGGTAATGACGATGGAACTGCGCCCAATAGGAAATATGCCTAGAGGTGTCGCCCATCTGTTGTATGAGGCAGTGAGAAAGCGCAGCGAATCTCCATTGAGTACCAGAATGGCAGAGTCAATAATCGCAGCCGTAAAACCGGGCGATGTTGTACTTATCCTTTGTGGAGCTGGTGGTTATCCGAGTTTACCTACAGGAGAAGTGGATGGAATTCCAGGCGCCGTATCGTTGGCACGGATACTAACGTTAGGTCTTGGCGCTGAAGTGCATATCGCAACTGTGGCGCGTTTTATAGAACCATTGAAAGCAGTCCTGCGGGCAGGGGAGTTGAATGTAAAGATCGATTCAAAGGACCACCGTCCTGGGACAGTGACCTTACATATCAGTCCTGAAGAAGATACATCCGGACAACAGTTTTCTGCAGAAATAATGGATCTGCTCTCGCCCGCAGCGGTAATTGCAATTGAACTCCTTTCAGTAAATGATAGAGGCATTATTCACGGTGCAACGGGTAACCCCTGGCACGAAGTGCACTATGACGTTGCGCCTCTTTTTGAAATTGCAAAAAATAGAAACATTGCAACATTCGGGATTGGGGATGCCGGCAATGAGGCTGGCTTTGGAGCTATCACCGAGGTCAAGACAATTCAGCCAGAAGGTGGGAAATGTCGTTGTGATTGTGGCGGAGGAATGGCTTCGGCCGTAGTAGCAGATTATGTGTTGGCTGCTGCCATTTCTGACTGGGGCGCGTATGCTGTGACAGCACTTATTGCCTTCATTATCAAACGTCCGGATTTGTTGGTCAATGCGGACTATGTTGAACGCATTTTAAAGTCGGCAGTCGATTCAGGACTTGTTTGTGGATGGAATGCACGCCCGACATTAAGTGATGATGGCGTCCCGTTGGAAGCACAACGGGCCGCTGTGACATTGATGCAAACAGCGGTTCTGCAAGCACTTTCGACTGTGCATTCGCCCTCTCACTAAAAGCTTGATTTGCGACTCGTATTTCTTCTGTATCAACTCGCGGGACGATCGAGTCGATACAGCCCAGGTCGCCAGTCTGAGGAGCAAAGCGATGTCATGGAATACTCACAGACCCTTTCTGCAGGTCCTTGGGGATTCTCTCGTAGATCACGTAGTCGTATTTCATTCCGTTTTCTTCAGGCTGGGATTCGCGCGAGGTTTCGCGCCACAGCTGCTGGTCAAGATCGGGAAAGAAGGCATCGCCGTCGACGGACTGATTAATTTCCGTTGCCATGACCTGCTGTGATTTTTCGATGGCCTGGGCGTAGATCTGTTCGCCGCCAATTACAAATGCGGTCGGGCTTTTTTCAAATGCCAGTTCAATTGCCGCGTCCAGTGAATTGACCACTTCTGCGCCCTCTGCGCGGTAACCTTCCTTTCGGGAGATGACGATATTTCGACGTCCGGGCAGGGGGCGACCGATGGACTCCCAGGTTTTTCTGCCCATGATGATGGGCTTGTCCATGGTCAGAGCCTTGAAACGCTTCAGATCACCTGACAGATGCCAGGGCAGGGTATTGTTGATACCAATAACGCGGTTTTCAACGGCGTAGGCAACAAGAATAATCAGTGTGGACATGTCGGTTCCTGTAAATAAAGCAATTTGGCGTGCCGGGGCGCAAGGGCTCAGACGGCGACGGGCGCCTTGATATGCGGATGGAACTGGTAGTCGGCAATCTCAAAGTCTTCATATTCGTAATCGAATATGGAATCCGGTTTGCGACGGATGTTCAGGCGCGGAAACGGATATGGCGTTCGTGATAATTGCAGTTGTGCCTGTTCCATGTGATTGCTGTAGAGGTGGCAGTCGCCGCCAGTCCAGACAAAATCGCCAGGTTCCAGATTGCACTGCTGTGCGACCATATGCGTGAGCAGGGCGTAGCTGGCAATATTGAACGGGACACCCAGGAAAATATCTGCGCTGCGCTGATAGAGCTGGCAGGACAGTTTTCCATTGGCAACGTAAAACTGGAAGAAGGCATGGCAGGGAGGCAGCTTCATCTGTCCGATGTCGGCGACGTTCCATGCTGACACAATCAGACGTCGCGAATCGGGATTGGATTTGATCTGTTCAATCACCTGGGAAATCTGATCAATATGCGTGCCATCAGGTTTGGGCCAGGAGCGCCATTGCACCCCGTAGACCGGACCCAGATTGCCCTGTTCATCGGCCCATTCATCCCAGATTGTGACACCACGCTCCTGCAGCCAGCGAACGTTGGAGTCACCGCGCAAAAACCAGAGCAGTTCAATGAAGATGCTTTTAGTGTGCAGTTTTTTGGTGGTGATCAGGGGAAAGCCTTCGGAAAGGTCAAACCGCATCTGATGGCCAAAAATGGAGCGCGTACCGGTACCGGTACGGTCGGTTTTTTCGACGCCTTTTTCCATGACCAGGCGCATGAAACTTTCGTACTGGTCGTTCATTTATGCCTCGGCAATGACGTAGGAGTGGGTGATGGTGGCTGATTTTTCCAGCATTGCAACGGCCGAGCAGTACTTCTCATGAGAGAGGTTGACGGCACGCTCCACGGCTTTTTCGGGCAGATTCTTTCCGGTCACGGTGAAGACGAAATGAATTTTGGTAAATACCTTGGGATCGGTGTCCGCGCGTTCTCCCTGAACGGCAACCTGGCAACGTGTGACCTGATGTCTGCCGCGTTTGAGGATGAGCACCACGTCATAGGCCGAGCAGCCACCTGCGCTGACCAGCATCATTTCCATGGGGCGTGGCGCCAGATTGTTGCCGCCGCCCTCTGGTGCGCCGTCCATGGCAACGGTATGTCCGCTGCCGGTTCTGGCAACGAACAGCATGCCCTCAGGGCCATTCCATTCGATATTGCATTCCATGACGTTTTCCTGCCTTAAATCAAAATGAAATCATAACCCATTGCTACAATAGACATTCTGACAGGCTGCGCACAAGCGAAAAATGCGCACGCTGTCTCTGTCACCGTTTTATTTTCAACGTGACCTCTTCTCAAAGGCTGAGTTATGACCTCTGAAAATGCTACTGCAGTTCCCGTATTCAATCGCCGCTACTCTGTAGCCGACCGTGTGCTCAAGGAAATCGGCACCGCGCTGGAGGTGCTTTCCGGCGCCTCGCGAGCTTCGCGTCCGAATCCTGCCGGCCCGTTGCCTGCAAACCAGGCCGAAACTGAATTGAGTAAAGCCGAGGCCAGGCATGCGGCAGGCCTGATGCGGGTCAATCACGTTGGAGAGGTCTGCGCGCAGGCCCTGTACCGTGGCCAATCCCTCATGTGCAAAGAAGAGTCGGTGCGGCAGGTGTTTGATACCGCTGCTCTGGAGGAAGTGGACCATCTGTCGTGGTGCCGCGATCGCATTCGCGAGCTCAACAGCCACACAAGCCTGCTCAATCCATTGTGGTATGCCGGTTCTTTCGGACTGGGTGTGCTGGCCAGCGTGGCAGGGCGCGAACGCAATCTGGGCTTTATGGCTGAGACAGAACGTCAGGTCGAGGCGCATCTGGACAGTCATCTAAAGGAACTGCCTGCACATGATGTCCGCTCCCGCGCCATTGTGCAGCAAATGAAGGAAGACGAAATCCATCATCGTGAGACGGCGGAACATCATGGCGGGACACCGCTGCCTGT
>JBEBTQ010000254.1:0-5394 GCA_040393685.1 Advenella kashmirensis
AGTAGATAAATCGTGCGCCTTCTGCTTTTTCTTCTGTGATGGCCTCTGGAACCAGACCGCCGTCGTCGGTGGCCACGGGTTCATAAACGGGTTCAAACAGTGAGAATGACTGCAGCGCGCCCAGATAGCTGGGAGACTCAACCAGTACCTTGCTGCCCGGATCGATGAACAGCTTGCCGATCAGATCCAGCGCCTGCTGAGAGCCCGAAACGATGAGAACTTCGTCTACGTCCACCTGGGTGCCACGCGCCTGGAAGTCACTGACCACCCATTCACGCAATGGACGATAACCTTCGGTTGGACCGTACTGTAAAGCGACATTAGGCGCTGTTGACAGCACGCGATCGTAGGCGGCACGAATCTGCTCTGCAGGAAAGCCCAGTGTTGATGGCAGGCCGCCTGCAAAAGACGTGACGTCGGGTCTTTCTGTGATTTTGAGAATCTCGCGGATGGCAGAACTGGTCAGCTGGGTTGCACGATGGGAAAACTGATAAGGAACTCGGTTCATAATGACGATAGGAATTGTTCGGACAGATAGATGATGTCAGCGGCATGTTGTGACCGCCTGGCATCACGGGAAAGGCTTTAACCCATACAGAACCGCAAGTCTTGCGTAAAAGACATGTATTTATAGAAATTTTGTTAATTCGTATAAAGCGTCTATCTGGTAAAGTATGCTGTTGATTACACCACCACCGGCGCGCCTTTTCAAGCGATTGGCGTAAAAGCCCGCAATTTCAGGCGCAATGGTGGTATTTGCCGCCAAACTGTTATGGCTACAAGACCAATACAGCACCGGTCCAGGTAACACGACCTAGGAACGTGCTTATTCATGTTCGTGATGGCGTTCGCAGAATCTGAGCTGGTTGCCAAACGGGTCGGTGATATCCATGGTGAATCCCCAGGATGTCTTGTTGATTCCCGGACGCGCGAAGCTGGCCTGTTTTGCCAGCAGATCCTTTTGCAGTTCATGGATGCCTTCCATAGGCAGGAATACGGCGCTGCCTGGCGTGCCATCGCCATAATGTTCGCTCAGGTGGAGCACAAGGTCATCGCGCGCGATTTCCATATATAGTGGAAGGTCAGGGGCGAACCTGTGTTCCCACCGCTTGCTGAAGTTTAAAAAATCCAGATAAAAGGCTTCTGCCAGAGGGAGGGAGAAAATTCGCAGGATAGGGATTGGGGCGTCCAGTTGCATGGCAGATTTCCGGTGAAAGAGGCAGTAAATAGAGGAAGGCGGTGATTAAAGGGTGGCAGTGATTAAAGGGTGGCGGCGAAAGAGAAATGGCAATGGTGATTGAGGATGACAGATTATCAGTGAAAAACCGCCAGCCGGATAGACGGGAAAATACGAAGCATTGCGCGCCCACCCCAGGCACAAAAAAACAGCGATAGTAAATAAAAAGCGACAGTAAATAAAAAGTGATGACGACAACATGATGAAGGAGTTGAGTTGATGAGCAAGGAAGTAAAGCCGTCCGTTGCGGTAGTGGGCCCGGGTGCTATTGGCACGACAATCGCTGCGGCACTGCATGAAGTAGGGCGCACGCCACTACTGTGTGGTCGCACTGCTCGCGAGGATCTGACGCTGCATGACGGCGATAACGTGATCACCGTCCCTGGACCGGTACACACGGATCCATCACAAATCCAGGGCCACGTCGATGTGATTTTTCTGGCGGTTAAGACCACACAGAACGAAGCGGCGGCAAAATGGCTTACCGCCCTGGTGGGCCCGGACACGGTCGTCTGCGCATTGCAGAATGGGGTTGAACAGGTCGAGAGCCTTACGCCGTACTGCACTGAAGGGGAAGTCGTGCCGGCAGTCGTCTGGTTCCCCGCACAGGCGCAATCAGATGGGTCTGTGCAGCTGCGCGGTGAGGTGCGTCTGTCGCTACCGAACACAGCTGCCGCGCTCAAAGTATCTGAGCAACTTCGGGGCACGCGTTGCGCTGTGGAACTGGCGGACAATTTCAGTTCCCAGGCTTGGCGCAAGCTGCTGCAGAATGCGGTGGCGGGCCTGATGGTGCTTGCCACCCGTCGATCCGGCATATTTCGTCGACCTGATATGGCTGCGCTTTCATTGGCTTATTTGCAGGAATGTCTGACCGTAGCGCGTGCCGAAGGCGCCGAGCTCGGAGACGACGTTCCGGAACAGATACTGGAACGGTTCCAGACAATTCCGACCGACATGGGCACGTCCATTCTTACGGATCGCCTGGCAGGGCGTCCACTGGAATGGGAAATTCGCAACGGCGTCATAGCGCGCCGCGCCCGTGCACATGGCATTCCCACACCGATCAGTGATGTGCTGGTGCCCTTGCTTGCCGCCGCCAGCGATGGCCCGGGCTGAGTCTTCAAACGAAAAATACTGTTCAGACAAAAAAATACCTGTGATGCTAAGCCATAGATTGGAAATCCAATGTCTGGCTTGCAGTTCACAGGTATTGCTTCTGAAGCAGGTGGGTCAGCCACTAAGGACTGACCTGCTATATCAGACGCCTACAGAGTCGGCAATTTCCTTAAAGTCTTCGATCTTGTCGAAGTTCATGTAACGGTAAATGCTTTCGCTGTTTTTGCCGATAATGCCCATGTCGGCCATGTACTCTTCGCGTGTTGGGATTTTACCCAGACGAGAGCAGATGGCGGCCAGTTCGGCAGAACCCAGATACACGAAGGTGTTTTTGCCCAGACGGTTAGGGAAGTTACGCGTACTGGTAGACATGACGGTTGCACCTTCACGCACCTGCGCCTGGTTACCCATGCACAGCGAGCAGCCTGGCATTTCCATACGCGCACCAGCTACACCCAGCACGCCGTAGTGACCTTCTTCGGTCAGCTGTTTCTGATCCATCTTGGTTGGCGGGGCGACCCACAGCTTGACCGGGATATCGCGCTTGCCTTCGAGCAGTTTCGACGCGGCACGGAAGTGACCAATGTTGGTCATGCAGCTACCGATAAACACTTCGTCGATTTTTGCGCCAGCCACATCGGACAGGGTTTTCACATCATCGGGATCGTTAGGGCAGGCAACGATAGGTTCGTGGATGTCGGCCAGATCGATCTCGATAACGGCTGCGTATTCGGCATTGTCATCGGGTTCGAGCAGTTGCGGATTGGCAAGCCAGGCTTCCATAGCCTTAATACGGCGGCCCAGTGAACGTTCGTCTTCGTAGCCGTTGGCGATCATCCATTTGAGCAGTGTGATATTACTGTTCAGATATTCGATGATGGGCTCTTTGCTCAGACGTACAGTACAACCGGCTGCAGAGCGCTCTGCAGATGCATCTGAGAGTTCGAAAGCCTGTTCGATTTTCAGATTGGGCAGACCTTCAATTTCCAGAATGCGGCCAGAGAAAATATTTTTCTTGCCTTGTTTGGCAACCGTCAGCAGACCATTTTTGATGGCGTACAACGGAATGGCGTTGACCAGATCACGCAAAGTTACGCCAGGCTGCATTTCGCCCTTGAAGCGAACCAGGACGGATTCGGGCATATCCAGAGGCATCACACCGGTGGCAGCCGCAAACGCAACCAGACCGGAACCGGCAGGGAAGCTGATGCCGATAGGGAAACGGGTATGGGAGTCGCCACCTGTACCGACGGTATCAGGCAGAAGCATACGGTTCAGCCAGGAGTGGATGATGCCGTCGCCAGGACGCAGCGCAATACCACCGCGGTCACTGATGAAGTCTGGCAGTTCGTGATGCGTTTTGACGTCTACAGGTTTCGGGTAGGCGGCGGTGTGGCAGAAAGACTGCATGACCAGATCGGCAGAAAAGCCCAGGCAGGCCAGGTCTTTCAGCTCGTCGCGCGTCATGGGGCCGGTGGTATCCTGGCTGCCCACAGATGTCATTTTGGGTTCGCAGTAGGTGCCGGGGCGTACGCCTTTGCCTTCAGGAAGACCACAGGCACGTCCGACCATTTTCTGCGCCAGCGTATAGCCTTTGCCGGTATCGGCAGGATCCAGGGGCAGGCGGAACAGTGTGGAAGGTGGCAGACCCAGGGCTTCACGCGCCTTGGATGTGAGGCCACGTCCGATGATCAGGGGAATACGGCCACCTGCGCGGACTTCGTCGAACAGTACGTCGGACTTGACCTTGAATTCAGCAATAACCTTGCCATCTTTCAGAGCCTTGCCTTCGTAGGGGCGCAGTTCCACTTCATCGCCCATGTTCATGTTGGAGACGTCCAGCTCGATAGGCAGGGCGCCGGCATCTTCCATGGTGTTGTAGAAGATGGGGGCGATTTTGCTGCCAAGACAGACGCCGCCGAAACGTTTGTTGGGCACGAAAGGAATGTCCTGGCCGGTAAACCAGAGCACGGAGTTGGTGGCAGATTTACGTGAGGAGCCGGTACCGACAACGTCACCAACGTAAGCAACCAGATTGCCTTTGGCCTTGAGATCGTTCAGTTGGCTGATAGGGCCGATTTTGCCGGGTTCCTGAGGTTCAATTCCTTCGCGTGGGTTTTTCAGCATTGCCAGCGCGTGTAGCGGAATATCCGGGCGGCTCCATGCATCGGGGGCAGGAGACAGGTCATCGGTATTGGTTTCGCCGGTAACTTTGAATACGGTGATTTTGAGGCTTTCGGGCACTTCAGGACGGCTGGTGAACCATTCTGCGTCGGCCCAGCTCTGCAGCACGGCTTTTGCGTTGGCATTGCCTTTTTCAGCTTTTTCCTGAACATCGTGGAATGCGTCGAAAACCAGAAGGGTTTTTTTCAGCGCATCGGCAGCAATGGTGCCCAGTTTTTCGTTGTCCAGCAGCTCGATCAGCGGACTGATGTTGTAGCCGCCAAGCATGGTGCCCAGCAGTTCAGTGGCTTTTTCTTCTGAAATGAGCGGACATTTTTCGGTACCGAAGGCAACCGCAGCAAGGTAAGAGGCTTTGACTTTTGCTGCGTCATCAACACCGGCGGGTACACGATGGGTAATCAGATCAAGCAGATAGCTTTCTTCGCCGGCAGGAGGGGCCTTGAGCAATTCGATAAGTTCCGCAGTTTGTTTGGCAGACAGAGGCAGCGGCGGGATGCCCAGCGCATCGCGTTCTGCGACGTGCTGACGATAGGATTCCAACATGGTAAGACCCTTGAATAGAAGAGGAGGAGAATGAATTTCACCCGTTATTATAAGAGTTTAGCCGCTTATTGGCAAATGTCTTATATAAGACATAAGACTACTATTGCAGGCTGCCAAATCTGAGCAAAATTGTAGAAACCCGTTACAATCGGCTTGCATCAAGTACGGACTTTCAATTTTGTGTCAGGATGCGGGTGTTCTCCGTCATCTGGAGAACATTCAAACTCGTAAGGAAATCAAATGGCAGGATCCCGTAAATTCATTCTTGGCGCTGGTACGCTTGTTGTGGTGGCCGCTGCCGCCTGGTTCGGTGG
>JBEBTQ010000255.1:0-5382 GCA_040393685.1 Advenella kashmirensis
CAAATCCGATATTTCCATCCGTGGTCTGGGTGGCGATTACACGCTGCTGATGGTCAACGGCCGCCGCCAGAATACACGTGATTCAAGACCTAACGGTAACGGCGGTTTTGAGGCCGGTTTCATGCCTCCTCTGGCTGCCATTGAACGCATCGAAGTTATCCGCGGTCCGATGTCATCTCTGTATGGTTCAGAGGCCATGGGCGGTATGTTAAACGTAATTACCAAAGACTTTACGCCTGAGTGGACTGGCAGCCTGTCCCTGGGCGGCATTCTGCAGGAAAACAGCGATGCCGGTAACACCGCCAACGGCAGCTTTTTCCTGTCCGGTCCGCTGGTGGATGACAAACTTGGTATCCAGATCTACGGTGGGGGCAACCTTCGTCAGGAAGATAAAATCATTGGCGGATACAATCGCGAAGAGAACAAGAATATCGTCACGCGTCTGGCCTGGCGACCAACCGACAATCAGAAACTGATTCTTGAAGCAGGTCGCTCTGTTCAGAAAAAACGCAGTACACCCGGTAAATCCATTGACGCCTATACAGCGCGTGGCACTTCAATTTCTGCTAACACACAGGATGATACGACCGGAACCCGCAATCACTGGGCGCTTACGCACTCCGGTGATTGGGATTTCATGACATCTGAAATCAATCTGTATCAGGAAAATGCCAAACGTGAAGTGCAGACCGATGGCGTCTATAACAGCCGCGTTCCTGAAATCACAACCACGATTCTGGACGGACGATTTGTCATTCCATTCTCCATTCACAAGCTGACGATTGGCGGGCAGTACCAGTGGGGACGTCTGGACGACGACAGCACCACCGGCCTGAATCGCAGCACCGTGGAAAAACTCAAGATCGATCAGTACGCCCTGTTTGTTGAAGATGAGATCGCGCTTCGTCATAATCTTGCGCTCACGCTGGGCGCACGCATGGACGATCACGAGCTCTATGGTGTGCACTGGAGCCCGCGCGCGTACCTGGTCTATCATCCCACGGATCGCTTTACCGTACGTGGCGGCGTGTCCAAAGGATTCCGTACGCCCGGTATGCGGGAGTTGTCTCCCAGTTACGGCACAGCGACCGAAGGTGGCCGTGGCATCATTTATGGGAACCCCGACCTGAAGCCTGAAACCAGCACCAGTCAGGAAATCGGCTTTGAATATCGTGACCCTGACGGCTATTCCGCGTCTCTCACTCTGTTCAATACCGACTTTCGCAACAAACTGACCAGCTATTCAGTTGGCGGCAAAGATCCCGTCAGCGGTCTGAATGAATATGTGTACGCCAACGTGGGCGAGGCCAATATCAAGGGTATCGAACTGGCAGGCGGTATCCCGCTAGCCAGAGGATGGAAGCTGGATCTGAACTACACCTATCTGGATTCCAAACGCAAGAGCGACGACGAAACCTATACCTCCGGTGAATCTTTGAAAGGTCAGCCGCTGGAAATGACGCCGCGTCACAGCGCCAATGCCAAGCTCAGCTGGCAGGTCAATGACAAGCTTGATCTGTATACCCGCGTTTCCTATATTGGCAAACAGGCATGGGCCAACCAGCGTAACGGGTTTGGCGGTCAGGGTGGTACACGGTATCGGAAAGGATTCACCACTGGCGACTTTGGCGGAAATTATCAGGTCAACAAAAATCTGTCTGTGGGCTTCGCGGTCCTTAATATTGGCAACCAGCGGATGTACGGTATTGAGTCCGATGGCAACTGGGCAGTCGAAGACGGCCGACGTTATTATCTGAATATGAACGCCAGCTTCTAAAGTGGATATGACTGACAGCCCGAATGCGCGGTGCGAATGCCCGTTTCCAGGAGCGGTGTGAACGCCAGCGTTCGGGCAGGCTATGAACGCCGGCTTCCAGGTACGGCATGAACGCCAGCCTCCAGACGTAGTGACTGACACGACACGATTCTGTGTGCTGGGTACCACAGTCCTTGCCTTCAGGCTGTTAATTAATATTAAATAATAATCATTATCAATTTCGCATGATTGGCATGCCACTAAAGTGGCGGATTTCCGTAGTAAAGGACTTTGCAAATCATGCGATACAACGCGATCATGAGCCTGCTTCTGGCAGGTTCAGTCACTCCATTGATGGCTGGTGCTGCACCTGCAGAAAAGGTAACGAAACTGGAAGAGATTGTGGTCAGTGCCTCAGGATCTTCAACTCGTCTGGCTGACGCACCTGCCAGTATCACTGTGCTGGATCAGAAAGATCTGGCGCATTTGCCGGTGAACAATGTGACCGATGTCATGCGCGACATACCCGGTGTCAGTATTATCGGAAGCAATCCCAATAAATCCGATATTTCCATCCGTGGACTTTCCGGAGACTACACCCTGCTGTTGGTCAACGGACGTCGTCAGAATACGCGTGAGTCGCGTCCTAACGGCAGCGGCGGTTTCGAGGCGGGCTTCCTGCCACCGCTGGCGGCCATTGAACGCATAGAAGTGGTGCGGGGGCCTATGTCCTCACTCTATGGCTCCGACGCCATGGGCGGTATCGTGAATGTGATAACTAAGGATTTCACGCCGGAATGGACAGGCAGTCTGTCACTGGGCGGGATTCTTCAGGAAACCGGCAAGGCAGGCAATACGGCCAACGGCAGTTTTTTCCTTTCCGGCCCGCTGGTTGACAACAAGCTGGGTCTGCAGATTTATGGCGGCGGCAATTTCCGTCAGGAAGACAACATTATTGCCGGGCACAATCGTGAGGACGACAAAAACATCGTGGCAAGACTGGCCTGGCAACCCGCTGATAATCAGAGACTGACTGTTGAGGCCGGACGTTCCGTTCAGAACCATCGGAGCACGCCCGGCAAATCCATTGACGCCTATACCGTTCGCGGCATGTCCAAAAAGCCCAATACCCAGGACGATATTATTGGCAGTCGAAACCATTGGGCCATCACGCATACCGGTGACTGGAATGTCTTGAAGTCCGAGTTCAGCATTTACCAGGAAGATGCGCAACGTCAGATAAAAAGCAATGGCGAATATGATCCACGGGCGCCGAAAATTACGCAAACCGTGGTTGACGGTCGCTTCGTTGTGCCATTTTCCATTCATAAGCTGACACTGGGCGGACAATATCAGCGTGCTCGCCTTAAGGACGATAGCCTTGTCGGCCTGAACAGAACCGTTGCAGACAAGATCTCGGTTGACCAGTATGCGCTCTTTGCTGAAGACGAAATCGCTATCCGGAACAATCTTGCACTGACGCTGGGAACCCGGATGGATCATCACAAGCTCTATGGTACACACTGGAGTCCGCGCGCCTATCTTGTGTTCCATCCTGAAGAGCGGTTTACCATTCGCGGCGGTATTTCCAAAGGCTTCCGCGCCCCAGGACTGCGCGAACTCTCGCCAACGTATGGGACGGCAACCGAGGGTGGCAAGGGGATTATTTACGGCAAGCCAGATCTGAAACCGGAAACCAGCCTTAGCGAGGAACTGGGATTCGAATATCGTGATCCTTCAGGCTATAGCGGATCCGTTACCTTATTCAATACCGACTTCAAAAATAAGCTCACCAGTTACAACACCGAACGTAAAGACCCGCTCAGTCGCCTGAATCAATACGTTTTCGCCAACGTAGGTAAAGCCAATATCAAGGGTATCGAGTTTACCGGCGGCATTCCTCTGGCAACGGGACTGAAACTGGATCTGTACTATACGTATTTGCGATCCAAACGTGTGAGCGACGATGAAAAATATGTCTCTGGTGAATCACTGAAAGGGTTACCACTCGAGATGACACCTCGCCACAGCGGCGGTGCTAAACTTTCCTGGCAGGTCAATGACAACCTTGATCTCTATGCCAAAGCCCGCTATGTTGGCAAACAGGTCTGGGCAAACCAGCGTAACGGCTTTGGTGGCAAAGGAGGGACTCGATACCGTCCTGGATTTACCACTGGAGACGTTGGCGGCAACTTCCAGATCAACAAAAATCTGCGTCTGGGCTTTGCTGTGCTGAATATTGGAAATCAGCGCATGGCCGATATTGATAGTGCCGGCAATTGGGGGGTCGAAGATGGCCGCCATTACTGGCTGAATTTGAACATGACCTACTAACAGGGAGTAAAACGTGAATCTGACCTTGTCTTCAATAAATCGTAGCGGATGGCGTTGGCCAGGTTCACGAATTCTCAAATATCTGACGGCTTTGCTGTGCACCATGCCAGCTGCATGGTCGCAGCCCGTCCAGACAATTCCGAAAATTGCACCCCGGGCGATGGATCTATATGCCATCGAACATCAGGACATGCAATGGAACCAGCATCAATATCGCATCTTTATCGCCACGCCACGCCTGCCTGCCAATAGCACGTCCAGACAACCCGTGCTGTACGTTCTGGACGGCAATGCACAGTTTCCGCTGGCCGTTAATGAGCTTCTGACCCAATGGGAAGAATCAAAAGGGAAGCGAAGCCCGACAGCTGAACTTCCTCTTGTTGTCGGCCTGGGCTATCCGGAAGATCAGGCTTATCCCATACAAGCGCGTACACGCGACTATACCTTCGCTGCTCCAGGGGAATCTTTCGCCAAAGGCGGCGGTGCCGACAATTTCTATACCTTTCTGAGTGACTCGGTCAAACCGTATATTCAGAAGCATTATCACGTTGATCCTGAGCGGCAGATTCTGTCCGGCCATTCTTTCGGTGGTTTGTTTGCTTTATATGTATTTCTGAATCATCCCGAATCATTCACGCACTACATTATAGGAAGCCCCTCGTTGTGGTGGGGAAACGCTGCCCTCGTGGAAAGTTCGCAGGATAGTGCGCAGAATGAACAGGCTTCCTTTACACGTACACTTTTACCGGCCCACGCCCAGGTCCAGGCTGTCAGCATTCTTCAGGGCGAATATGAGGAAAACCCACATGCTGACCCGAATATTGCACCCGACCGTCTTGCCCGAATCAAGGAACGAAAAAGCCGAGTGACTGCGCGTCAGCTGGAAGCCTGGCTGCGCAGCCACGGCGTCAGGAGCGAATTTACGTTATTACCCGGCCTTGGCCACGGTGGCGTCATTCCCGAAGTCATTCGTGTGGCGGTACGGACTGCTCTCGGTGCAAACGAAAGGTGAGGGCGCTGCAGGAAAGTGCGGTCTGAGAGAGCGAATTTACGGAGCGATATTAGGGAGTGATATTTAGGAAGCGCGACATTCGATTATTTAGTCTAATGAGATCCCGTCTCGCTGAGTATCAAGGCCTATTGATCAACTGCTTTTATATTGCATTTAGCATCGTTCCATGACCAGTTTGTTGCAAAAACCCCACCTGGTTGTGATTGTGCGTAAAATTCTTTTCGTTGTCGTAAAAAAGCGAATCTGAATCAAATCATGAGCTTAGGGTATTTACCAAGTG
>JBEBTQ010000256.1:0-5366 GCA_040393685.1 Advenella kashmirensis
GATCATATTGAGCTCATTATTGAAATGGCCGACAAGATGGGCGTGGAATATCTGGAACTGGCCAATACCCAATATTACGGCTGGGGTCTGATCAATCGCGATCAGTTGCTGCCAGACAAGGCACAGCTGCAGCGTGCCGAAGAGGCTGTAAATCGATACCGTGAGAAAATTGGTAACCGGATGCGCATTTTGTTTGTGGTTCCGGATTATTTTGAAAACCGACCAAAGGCCTGCATGAATGGCTGGGGCTCGGTTTTTCTGGCGGTCTCTGCAGACGGTCTGGCCCTGCCCTGCCATGCCGCGAAAACCATTCCAGGCATGTCGTTCCCCCAAGTGACAGATACCAGCCTGCATGATGTCTGGTATCACAGCGATGCCTTTAACCGATTCCGCGGCGACGACTGGATGGCCGAACCCTGTCGGAGTTGCCCGGAAAAGACTCGCGACTTCGGTGGCTGCCGCTGTCAGGCCCTGGCATTGACCGGCGATGCAAAAAATGCCGATCCGGTTTGTGATAAATCTCCTCATCATCACGTCATCACAGACCTGATCAATCGCAAACCGTCGCCAGCCATTCAGGAGGCACCATTGGTGTTTCGAAATGACACCAACTCATTGGCATTTTCAGGCCAGCCGAACGTTCCGGCACGCGTTGCTCAAGAGACAAAAACGCGCGACAAATTGTCACAATCCTGAGTTGAGGCATGACACAATCTGTATCACAGATGATATACAATCAAACTGGGAGATATATGGATATTCTGTTCGTAACGGGACGTCCGGTAATCATGAAGAAGTAATAACAACAGGTCAGTTGTGATTGTGCCAGACTACCGCAACATCGTGATACCGCAATAGAAACGTTCACGATCGAATGATAGCGGTAGCGACAATTTAATGACGAAAAAATGGTGTACAAAGCAGGAGGAAGCATGTACTCGTTGGAGGTCAGCAATCATATCGAGCGGATCAATCAGATCGTGCATCATGGCGTCATGGTGCCTGATATTGACCCGGCAGTGGCTCAGTCGTGGAGCCGCTGTGTCAACAACTATGGACTGGACCCGGAAAGCAGAAGGCTGCCATCGGTATTGACCGACACAGAAAGGCTGCAACGCACGGAACAAAAGCGTGTCCTCATTAATGAGGCAAAACACGAAATGAATATTCTGTACCAGCAGCTGGCCGATCCGGAACTGGCCGTTGTCCTTGTCGATACGGAAGGCTGCATATTGCACATGGTGGCTTCAGACCACCTGGAAGACGATCTGTCTGCGCTGGGCTTCCGGCAAGGTGCGATCTGGAGTGAAGAAGAAGTGGGTACCAACGGCATGGGTACCTGTCTGATAGTGGGCGAACCCATTGCGATTCGCCAGACAGATCATTTCCTGTATAAACATATTCTGCTCACCTGCTCCGCTGTACCCGTGATGGACCACACAGGCAAAATGGTTGCCGTGCTTGACGTGACCAGCCGCTCAACTCTGCTGCAACAACATTCGCTGGTTCTGATCGGCATGACAGCGCGCATGATTGAAAATCGCCTGCTGACGGTCAACTACAAACACGCTCATCCTGTTCATTTCCATAGCAGACCAGAAAGTATCAATACGGTGCATGATGGCAAACTGATGGTCGACGAGGACGGTACTATACTCGCCGCCAACCAGAGCGCACTTTTCCAGCTTGGCTTTCCAAACATGGCTGAATTGCATCGCTACCGCTTTGACGAAATATTTCAGACGACATTGCAGGCTCTGCTTCAGCGCAGCATGCAGAGTTCCTTTCATGCCGTTCCGATCTACCGCGCAGGCGCATCAAGCCGTTTCTTTGCCATTGCGCAGCTGCCACCTGAGAATTCCTCGCAGGCACAATATCCAGCCAGGAATGGTATTTTTTCGGCGCGGGATAAAGCCAGGGACGATTTTTTTGAAAATGATAAATCGGGAAAGAAGCCCAATAACACCACCGTAGAGCTGGGCGACAAGGCCTTGCGTGAGCAATTTCAGCTTGCACAACGTGTGGTCAGTAAAGGCGTGCCAGTGCTGCTCTATGGCGAAACCGGTTCCGGCAAGGAAGTGCTGGCACGTGCCGTCCATGATCGCAGTCCTCGACACGATGGCCCTTTCGTAGCAGTCAACTGCGCTTCGTTGCCCGAGAGCCTGATCGAAAGTGAGCTTTTCGGTTACCGTGCAGGTGCGTTTACCGGTGCCCAGCGCCAGGGACGCAGCGGTAAAATCCTGCAGGCCCACGGCGGCACTCTGCTTCTGGACGAAATTGGCGATATGCCTTTATCACTGCAGGCGCGCCTGCTCAGAGTACTGGATGAACGCAAGGTAACACCGCTAGGTGCAGAATCGTCTGTGGATGTCGATATTCAGCTGATTAGTGCCAGTCACCGAAATCTGACAGAGCTTGTCGCTCGCGGTGAATTCCGTGAGGATCTCTATTACCGCCTGAATGGCGTTGAGATCAGTGTGCCACCCTTGCGGGATCGGGAAGATAAACGTCAGCTCATTGACGCCATACTAGTGGAAGAAGCCGGCAGACAGGTCGAGCCCACCGAAGAAGTCATGAGCGTGCTGATGCAGTATGCCTGGCCCGGCAATCTGCGGCAGATGCGGCATGTGCTCAGAACCATGGCCGTCCTGGCGGACGGGGACGTTATTGGATTGCAGCATTTGCGGGGGCCTCTGAACCAGTACGGACAACTTTGCATCCATTCTGACGACAAGGCTGTCAGTTGCAAGGATTCGATGCCTGCCGGGGAAGACCACGAACCCGTCAATCCCTTGCAGGAAAGCGAACGCATTACTCTGATACAGCTACTGGAGGACCATCGCTGGAATATCAGTGATGTGGCGCGCACATTGGGCGTGAGCCGCAATACCCTGTATCGTAAGCTGCATAGGCACAACATCACCCTGTCAACCCAGGGAAACCCAAGTTAACGTTCAAACGCAGTACAATCAATTTGCTGTACCGCAACACCGGCGCGCAACGCCGGTGTTTTTGTTTTTGAGCACTTTTTACAAGGAATTTCACGATGCAGGCCATTGCCCGCTTCAGCCAGTTCGTTGGCAAAACATTTGTCATATGGGTATTGCTGTTTGCAGTCCTCGCCTTTTTCTATCCGGCAAGCTACGCCTGGCTGGGTAAATACATTGTGCCCTTGCTCGGCATCATTATGTTCGGCATGGGTCTGACCATCTCGAAGAAAGACTTTGCCGAGGTTTTCAAGCGCCCTGGCACCGTGGCCATTGGCGTCCTTGGCCAGTTCATTATCATGCCTGGCCTGGCCTGGCTGCTTGCAACCGGATTGAATTTGAGTCCTGAAGTGGCAGTGGGTGTCATTCTTGTGGGCTGCTGCCCCGGCGGAACGGCCTCCAATGTGATGACCTTCCTGGCTCGCGGTGATGTCGCGCTGTCAGTTGCTATTACCTCGGTGACCACGTTGCTTGCGCCAATCGTGACGCCAGCCCTAATCTACCTGATGGCCAGTCAATGGCTGGATGTAAGCGCCGCTGCGATGTTCTGGTCCATTGTGCAGGTTGTGATTCTGCCTATCGTACTGGGTCTGATCGTGCAAATGATTTTGAAAGAAAAAGTGCAGGCTGGCGTTGCTGTTCTTCCCCTGGTCTCCGTAGTCGCTATTGTGGCCATTGTTGCTGCCGTGGTCGCGGGTAACCAGCAGAAAATAGCCACCAGCGGACTGGAAATTTTTGCTGTGGTCATGCTGCATAACGGACTGGGCCTGCTGCTTGGCTACTGGCTGGCTAAGCTCTCAGGACTGAGCGTTGCACAGCGCAAAACCCTGTCCATTGAGGTTGGCATGCAAAACTCGGGGCTTGGCGCCGCACTGGCAACCGCGCACTTCTCCCCTGCTGCTGCCGTTCCCAGCGCGATCTTCAGCGTCTGGCACAATATCACGGGACCATTGGTGGCAACGCTCTATCAGCGTTTCAAAAATGACGATGACACGCAAGCCGACTCCTCGCAAGCGTGACGGAATCAGGCGCAGCACGACACTGATCCGTTAAACACCAAGCCGGAAAGCACGTCTTTCCGGCACCCTTGGCGGGTCATCATATACGCTCGGTTCACCGGAACCCCGATCCACGTATCCCATAAAAATCGACAGCCATTGGTTCTCATGACAGTCATTATAGTTATGGCAGACCAATACCATGATACCCGGTAAAAATTTCCACCGTACGCCGCACTTCACAAACGCAGTTGCCAAGGAACGATCAGGTGTATTTTCTGCGTAAATATTTTCAGATGTCTTCTATCAGCCGCTTGCCAAGCACCAGTACATCTGACGCTTCGTAACCCATTGCCTGATAGAACGCAGAGACTGTGTGATTGTCCCGACGAATCATCAGCTGGATCTTGGGACAGCCCAGGGCCAGCAATCTATCCTCCGACTCGAGCACCAGTTTCTTACCGATACCCTTCGACTGATATTCTGGCAGGACAGCAAGATAATAAATCCAGCCGCGATGCCCGTCGTATCCGGCCATGACCGAGCCGACAACTTTTTCTGCATGCACTGCCAGCAAAAACAGCGCTGGCGCCTCATCCAGCTTTCGTTGAATGTCCTTGCGCGGATCATTCCAGGGTCGTGTCAGACCACAGGTTTGCCAGAGTGAGATGGTGGATTCCATATCGTCGATATGGAAAGGTCTGATGGCGATTTGCATGATGATGTTCCGATTACCAGCTGATATTTTCTGAAATCGAAAGCATATCATAGTGCCGATCTATTCACTCAGGCGATCCGTTCACGAAAGCTGATGTATACAGCAGATGGACTCCCGCAGGAAATCTGACATGTACTGCAGATGAGTCCTGAAATAAGTTGCTGAATATGTGGCCTTGAGGCATCGCTCGCTATCGCAATGCGTCCAGAAACATTACCAGCGAAAACGGCTTGGATCCTTCCATTCACTGGCAAGGCCGATCCGGACCGATCGCGTCGACGAAAGTCTCAACTGTCTGAACAGCGCAAGAGATGCGCGTTCAAAATCGAAAGAACGATTCACGATTCGGGTAGTGATACGTTGAGATTTGTTCAAAGCCGCCACGGTTCCTCTCCTGGTGCCTGTTTCGTGGAATCAATATAGCACCGCGAGCCTCAGCGCATCAAGCATAACAGTACTAAAAGAATAGTCTTTTTTATCATATTCATATGCATGACATTTGGCATATTCTTATGAGAAAAAGCGGACAGAAGAGAAACTCGACTGTCCGCTTTGATCAACCGGCTGAAGACTCAGCCGTTATCCACACTTACTTGAACAGGTGAAGTGTCCATGGGAACACATATGCCATCAGCACCGTCAGCACGCCGACAAATGTGCAGA
>JBEBTQ010000257.1:0-5363 GCA_040393685.1 Advenella kashmirensis
CAAGTTCTGACACGTGAACCAGCCCCTCGACATAAAGCGTGTCCAGCGTTACAAACAGTCCGAAGGACGTCACTCCAGTGACTTTACCACTGAACACTTCGCCTACATGTTCGCGCACGAACCAGCATTTGAGCCAGGCTTCCACATCGCGCGAGGCATCATCGGCACGTCTTTCATAGGCAGACAGCACAACACCCAGTTTTTCCCACAAGGCGTGTTCATGCTGCTGACGGGATTCGCCTTCGACCCGTGGCACGCCTGCGGCTTCCGGCACGTAGGCACGTTTTGCCAGGATCGATTTGATGACACGATGCGTCAGCAGATCCGGGTAGCGCCGAATCGGCGAGGTGAAATGGGTATAGCTGGGATAAGCGAGGCCGAAATGGCCGGCATCGTCGGGACTGTAAATGGCCTGCTGCATGGATCGCAGGGCCATGGTCTGGATGATCTGAAAATCGGGCCTGGCACGTGCAGCATCAAGCAATGCCGCGTAATCTTTGCCGCTGGGTTCATCGCCCCCTTGCAGAGACAGTCCCAGGGTACGCAAATACTCACGCAGATTCGCCAGTTTTTCCGGCGTGGGGCCCTCGTGAACGCGGTACAGGCCATGACGCTTGTTGGCCTTGATAAATTCAGCGGCGCATGTGTTTGCTGCCAGCATGCACTCTTCAATCAGTTTGTGCGCGTCATTGCGGACATGTGGAACGATCTGTTCAATCTTGCCCAGATCATTGCTGATGATTTTTGTTTCAATCGTATCAAAGTCCATAGCACCGCGCTTTTTGCGGGTGCTGTCCAGTAGCTGGTAAAGCGTGTACAGATCCTGGATATGCGGCAGCACATGCTTTAGCGCCCGTGCCGTCGGTCCGTCAATCTGCTGCAATGCCGTCCAGATCTGTGTGTACGTGGTCCTTTCATGAGAATGGATGACCGCGTTATAGAACTGATACGCCGCCACGGTACCTGCCTTGGCACCTGTGGCCGGGATCACCATATCACAGACCAGCACAAGGCGATCTACCTGGGGATTGAGCGAACACAGCCCGTTGGACAGTTTCTCGGGCAGCATTGGAATCACGCGCCGCGGGAAATATACGCTGGTGCCGCGCGCCAGGGCATCGGTATCCAGCGCATCTTCCGGCTGCACGTAATGACTCACGTCAGCAATCGCGACCAGCAGACGCCAGCCTTTACGCCGTCGCTGTTCCGTGCCCAGATTGACCGGTTCGCAATAGACGGCATCGTCAAAATCACGTGCGTCCTCTCCGTCAATGGTAATGAACGGCACATCCCGCAGGTCTACACGATGATTGAGATCACGCTGTCTTACCGTCTCGGGAAGCGCGTCCGCCTGTGCCAGCGCGGCTTCAGAAAAACCCACCGGAACATCGAATTTTCGTACCGCAATCTCAATTTCCATGCCGGGATCGTCGATCTCACCCAGCACTTCGATAATTCGGCCCAGCGGCTGCGTATGCCGCGTCGGCTGCTGGACAATCTCTACCGTGACCACCTGACCATGCTGGGCGCCGCCCAGGTCAGACGCCGGTACCAGAACGTCATGCTTGATTCTCTGGTCTTCAGGTGCAACCACGTAGATGCCCTGCTCCTGCAACAGGCGTCCTACCAGACGATTGGTACTGCGCTCGAGCACTTCGACAATCGTCCCTTCCAGCTTGCCACGATACTCGCCCGTGGGCTTGACCTGGACACGATCGCCGTGCAGCACCTTGAGCATTTCCCTCGGAGACAGGAACAGATCCTGCCCGCCATCTTCGGGAATCAGAAAGCCGAACCCATCCCGATGTCCCTGCACACGGCCGATGACGTAATCTTTGGGTTTTGCTGTGACCTGCCAGCCCTCGGCGACATTCTCAAGCTGACCATCCCGCTGCATGGCGCCAAGGCGCTTTTCCAGCCCGTCGACACCTGCCTGACGCGTCAGATTGAAATGGTTGATAAGCTGCTGCAGGGGTTTGGGCGACTGGGAACCGCGTAAGAGATTCAGTATATTTTCGCGGGAGGGAACGTCCGGATCATAATCCTGTCCGTGTTCGGGCAGCGGCAGCGATGACTGCTGAGGATGTCCTGATTTTTTTCTCGTTGCCATGCGTAGTTTCTTCAAAATTGAATGGTGCGCTCACAAAGCCGTGAAGCCCATGTGCGTTAGGTTAACACCATTCTATTACATTAATCCGGCCGGATTGTACAAATACAGATCATTGACATATAAGACAAAACCAGCCAACGCAAGTTGTCTTAAAATACATGCTGCAAATTTTCACGGGTTTTCGCTCTGGCAATCAGCCTGTGAAGATCCTGCCACGCACTGAGTAAACATTGCCAAGTCATCCATAAGGAACCTGTCCCATGCCCGGCTATCTGATGGTCAAACATTTTCACATGACCTTTGCCATTCTGAGTCTTCTTTTCTTTATTGTTCGCGCCTGTTGGGCCGTGAGCGGGTCAGCCATGCTGTCCAGACCTTTCGTGCGAATTGCGCCACACGTCATTGACACCCTGCTTCTGGTCTGCGGCCTTTACCTGTTGTCTGCTATCGGCATGCAGGCCTTTATTGTTGCCAAACTGATCGCGCTGGTGCTTTATATCCTGCTGGGTACCATGGCCATCAAACGAGCACGTACCCAGGGACAAAAGGCGCTGTTTGCGATTCTGGCCGTGCTGGTTTTCATCTATATTCTGGGCGCCGCTTTCAAACACAGCCCGTGGTCCTGGCTGACCCCGCTGGTTCTCGGATAAGTGAGCACTCGCGCACCTCGAATGCGTCCGCTCAAGGAATTTCGGTTTAAGAGAGGTCTTCGAACGCAGAACCTCTTCTTCAGGAGTTTGCCTCAGTCCAGCGTCAAATGCATGGTTCTGTGCTCGATCCCGGCGTCCAGATAGACGTCTCCCTCGGCAACAAATCCATACCGTTCGTAAAAGCCCAGGGCATGAACCTGGGCGCTGAGCACCACTTCTTCATCACCCCGCTCTCTGGCGGCCTGGATCAATCTCTTCAGCACCAGCCCGCCCAGGCCCGTCCCGCGCGCCTGGCGACGCACGGCCATGCGGCCGATATGCCCGTCGGGCAGCAGACGGCCCGTGGCCAAGGGTACATGTTCGGCACCGTAAGCTACCGCATGCACGCAATGCGCGTCCATATCATCCATTTCCAGCGATTCGGGCACCTGCTGTTCGACCACAAAAACCTCATGGCGAATCAATGACGCATCCGGTTTCAGTACTTCCCAGCCATCCACACGCACATCCGCGCTGTTTCCCTGGGTGCCCGAAACATGATCCGCCTGCTGTTTTTCAGTCATTCCGGCTCCTTGATTGATTACTGCGACGATGGTGACGCCTCGATATCACGCGCGTACCAGGTGCCGTCGCCATTCAGGTGCAGCAGATGCGTATGTTGTGGAATCAGCGTGCTGCGATGTCCCACACTGATCAGTTTCAGCGTCGGCAGACGCGCGTGAACCAATCGGTACATGGCATCTTCCAGCCCCTCATCCATGGCAGAGGTGGCCTCGTCTATAAATGCAGCCACTGGCTCGGCCAGCAACAGCCGCGCGAATGCGACCCGCTGCTGCTCACCCAGTGACAGGGTGTGGGACCAGCTGACGGACTCTTCAATGCGCGGCTGCAGATGCGCCAGATGCACGTCAAGCAGCGCCTGACGGCCTTTCTCCAGGCCATCTTCCGGTACCGGATGCGGATAATACAGCGCCTCCAGCAGCGATCCTTCGGGCACATACGGCTTTTGAGACAGGAATAGAATATCGTCTTCGGGGCGAACAATTTTGCCGGTTGAATAGGGCCACAGACCCGCAACTGCGCGCAAAATGGTGGTTTTGCCCGAGCCGGAAGGCCCCTGCAGCAGCCAGGACTGGCCTTTTTCCACTCTCATACTCAGGCCGTTGACCAATTCCTGTCCCAGTGGCGTTCGAATACTGACATCCTCGAGAAGGACCGTATCGGCATCCTGGCTCACATCGGGCAGAGGCAAGGCATCGGCATTTTCGATATTTGTGAGGAACCCATGCAGACGGTTCAGCGTTGCGCGGTAACCTGCAAAGGCATCGTAGGCATTCCGGAAAAACGACAGATTGTCATGCAGCGTACCAAACGCCTGGGCACTCTGCGTCATGGCGCCAAGCGTGATCTGCTGCGAAAAAAAGCGCGGGGCCTGAATAATAAATGGGAAGATAACGGCCGTCTGCGATACGAAAAAGTTAAAGCCCTGAAACTTGACGCTTCGATGCACGATGGCCCAGACATTGCCGATAATCTGCCGGAAACGACTCATCAGCTTGCCCATTTCGATTCTTTCGCCTTTGTAGAACGCAATGCTTTCGGCGTACTCTCGCACCCGAACCAGTGAGTACCGGTAATCCGCGTTGAATTTCTCGTCAAGAAAGTTAAGCAGAATCAAGGGCCGGCCAATTTTAAAGGCAAAGACGGTGGCAATCAGAATATAAATAAACAGCGCAAAAACCATGCCGCGCGGAATCGTAAACCCGCCAAGGGTCAGATCGCCGGACAGCGTCCACAGAATAATGGTGAAGGCTACAGCAGACACCAGCGAACTGATCACGCCCATGCACAGATCCAGCGACACAGTGACAAAGCTGGAAATATCCTGCTGAATCCGCTGATCCGGGTTATCTGCCGGTGTACTGAGGTAATGTGAACGGTAGTAGCTGCTATGGGAGAGCCATTTGGTCAGAAATTCGCCGTTGAGCGACTCCCGCCAGTTGATCGTAAAGGCCTGCTGCAGGTAAAACGAGGCCAGCGAACGCACAATATGGATGGCGGCCAGGATCGTAAATACCCCCATCTGTATCCAGAAATTGGTTTCGTCCAGCTTTTGCAATGCCGTATACATGCTGTTGTACCAGTTGGAAAACAGCACATTGACACGCACGCCCGACAGACTCAGCAGCAGAATGATACTGAACATGATGATGGGCCGCACAGATCGTCTGGGGTTGAAATAGCTCCCGGCCAGCTTCCAGAACTGCCGTCCCCAATGGGTATAGTGCGTCAGTATCCAGCCGATCACGACAACGGCGACAAATGAAATAACGTAGGCCTGCAAAAGCCATAAGGCACTTGCCTTCAGTTCAAGACCCCAGTCCATTCACACTCCCGAATTTTGGTTCATGCGCAGCATCCCGCAAAAAAGAATCACTTTACCGCAAACGCCGGGGATGCTGTCAATCCGGGGCAATCAAAAGTAATAATCTGCGCGTTTCGCGAAGTGGAAAAGATAGCGGTTTTATCTGCTACTATTTGATGATCTCAATGACTGGAGTCCCTTGATGGAGCTGTTGCTTGACCCAAATATATGGGTAGGC
>JBEBTQ010000258.1:0-5363 GCA_040393685.1 Advenella kashmirensis
CCCGCGATCAGGATCTGATATTGAAAGTGGGCAAAAAATGGCTGGAAGATCATCCACTTACGCGCTATACGCTCTCGCTGGAAGCCGCAGAATGGAAAAAAGCCGGATTCACACTGGAAATCCGGCCTACTTAGTTGCAGCCGGATTCCCGGGTCTGCGCTTTATGCCAATCCAAAGTGCTTTTTATAACGAATATCCAGATTGGCGACGTCAATAATGACCGGAAAATCTGCAGAATTGAAGTCGCGGTCAAATGCGGGTTCGCCGCAAATATGCGCCCCGATTTTCAGATAACCCTTGATGAGCGCCGGGGTTTTGGCGTCATCGGTAAGACCGAGTTTATCCAGCGGATACGGATTGATGGGCCTCAGTACCGGCCTTTCGGGATGCGCCTCGATCTCGCGCTGGGCAGCCCGCCAGACTTTTGAAGCCTGCACGCCTCCATCGGCCAGACTGACACTCGCGCATCCAAGCATGTATCGGTAATTATTCTCCAGCAGGTATCGCGCCAGCCCGTTCCACAGCAACATGATGGCCTGTCCGTTGCGATAGTCGGGATGCGTGCAGGAACGACCGCATTCGCAAAGGACATGCCGGGAATCTGCCAGTGCGGAAAGATCAAACTCCAGTTCAGAGTAGTAACCGCCGGCTTCCACGGCTTTTTCCGGGCTGAGGATACGGTAGGTACCTACCACCGCGTCTGTCTTCAGATCCTTGACCATCAGGTGGATACACCATTTATCAAATGGCTCGATATCCACACCGTCAATTGCCCCGGGGAAAACAACGTTCATTTCTTTGGTATAGACGTCGTAGCGCAAGCGCTGCAGCTGTTCCACCTCTTCGGCGGTTGTTGCAATACCCAAGACCAGGCTGTGGCTTGACGCATCATTGTCGTCCGCCTGCGTCCGCATGATTTCTTGCATTCGGGTCAATTCCTAAGATATACGATAAAGCTGCATGATACCGGGTTCATTTGACAAAAACTTTTCACATACAGGTAACAATTCGATTTTTTCCCGAAATGTTACCCCAGAATTCTCCTATGGTCGAATCGAGCTGGATGCTTGCGCCTCAGACGGTGTCACTTTCGCTTTCTGAGGGTACGATTACCCGGCTATGTGAATAGCTGATGTCCCTTGCGGCGATATCCCAATAGATCAGGCTGACAGATCAACGGCCTTCAGGCGTTCAATGCCCTGCTGTGCCAGCGTCTCGGTTTCTGCTTCCACCATCAGGCGCAGCTTGGGTTCGGTACCGGATGCGCGGATCAGCACGCGGCCTCTTCCCTCCAGATCCCGCTCCACTTCGTCGGCGGCTGCTTTCAGGCCGGCATGCGCCTTCCAGTCTGCCCCTTTCTTCCACGGGACATTGACCATAATCTGAGGGTACATTTTCAGATCGGAGATAAACTGGGACATGGATTTGCCGCTGCGGACCAGTGCCGTCAGCACCTGAAGCCCGGCAATAATACCATCGCCCGTTGTGTGGTGATCCAGACACAGCAAATGACCCGAGCTTTCGCCGCCGTAAAGCCAGCCGTTTCTCTGCATGGCTTCCAGCACGTAGCGGTCACCCACATTGGCGCGTTCGAATGGAACACCCATGATTTGCATGATTTTTTCAAAACCGAAATTGGTCATGAGGGTGCCCACCACGCCGGCAACACGTCCGTGCTGCATGCGCTCACGCACCATGGCGTAAAGCAGTTCGTCACCGTTGTAGATGCGACCAGCGGCATCGACCATCTGAATCCGGTCTGCATCGCCGTCCAGCGCAATACCGTAATCGGCTCCTTCCTCTTTGACCTTCTGTGCCAGAGATTCCGGATACAGCGCACCCACCTCACGGTTGATGTTGAAGCCATCGGGGTTGCAGCCAATGGCAACCACTTCTGCACCCAGCTCACGAAATACGTGCGGGGCAATATGATAGGCCGCACCGTGGGCGCCATCGACCACGATTTTCATGCCCTTAAGGTCAAGATCATTGGGAAAGGTACTTTTGCAGAACTCGATATAGCGACCGGCAGCGTCAGACATGCGTCGCGCACGACCGATGTGCTCGGAATCCACACAACCGACGGGCTCATCCAGGGCCGCTTCGATTTCCATCTCAACGTTGTCTGGCAGTTTCATGCCGTTGCCGGAGAAAAACTTGATGCCGTTATCCTGATATGGATTATGCGAGGCGCTGATGACCACGCCTGCAGTCAGACGCAGGGCGCGGGTCAGATAGGCCACAGCGGGTGTAGGTATCGGACCGGCCAGGTAAACATCGATTCCGGCAGCCGACAGACCGGCCTCCAGGGCGGACTCGAGCATATAACCTGAAATGCGGGTGTCTTTGCCGATCAGCACCATCGGTCTGGCGCTGCCTTTATAGCTTTTGGACAGCACCTGGCCAGCGGCATAACCCAGTCGCAGGGCAAACTCGGCATTGATGACCGGACCCCCGACTTCACCACGGACGCCGTCTGTTCCGAAATATTTACGACCCATGTATTTCTCCTTGTTCTATGGCTGCCCATACGTTAAGGGCATCGGTTGTTTGTGCGACGTCATGTACTCGAAGAATGGCGGCTCCCCTGCTGACTGCTGCGAGTGCGGCCGCAAGACTGCCGGCTACGCGCTCCTGAGGAACACGACCGGTGATCGCGCCAATCATGGATTTACGAGACAGACCAATCAATAAGGGAGAGTGTAAACCGGACAGTCTGTCCTGTTCACGCAAAAGCTGAAAATTCTGCTGCACTGTCTTACCGAAACCATAGCCTGGGTCCAGACAAATACGCGCCGCTTCCACACCTGCGTTCACCACGGCCGATTTTCTTTCAGCCAGAAAGTGATAAACGTCTTCGGTGACATTGTTGTAAACCGGCGCCTGCTGCATGGTTTTCGGCTCGCCCTGCATATGCATCAGGCAGATACCGCAGTTGGGATGCGCAGCCACAACCTCCAGGGCACCCGGCATGCGCAGGGCGTAGATGTCATTGATGAGGTCGGCGCCGGCGTCAAGTGCTGCACGCATGACTGCCGGCTTGAAGGTATCCACAGACAGCGGTTTGCCACAATCGCGAAGCCGCTCCAGCACCGGAACAATGCGCGCGAGTTCCTCTTCTTCGGAAACGGGATCGGCACCCGGGCGGGTAGACTCGCCCCCAATATCAAGAATATCGGCGCCCTCTTCAATCAGCTTAAGGGCGTGATCAGTCGCCGCATCGGTAGAAAAATGGACAGAGCCGTCAGAAAACGAATCGGGCGTCACATTGACGATGCCCATAACAAGCGGGCGCTTGAGTGTCAGCTCGAAGCGCCCGCAAATAAACGTGGATTGATTCATGAAAGGTGAAACAAAATTCAGGCAGTTGCTGTTGCGTTGTCACTGCCGGGATCTTTCCGAGCGGCACCTGAAGAAGGTGGTGTATCGGAAGAATCATTGGCTGGTTCAGGCAATTCTGGCGGACGTGGCGGACGGCCGGCCATAATGTCGTTGATCTGGTCTGCATTGATGGTTTCCCATTCCAGCAGTGCCTTGGCCATGGTGTGCATTTTGTCGCTGTTCTCTTCGATGATCTTGCGTGCCACCATATACTGCTCATCGATGATCAGACGTATTTCGGCATCCACTTTCTGCATGGTCGCTTCGGAAACATGCGTGGTTTTGGTCACGCTGCGACCCAGAAATACCTCGTTTTCGTTTTCCGCATAAACCATAGGACCCAGGGACTCGGTCATACCGTAACGCGTCACGATATCGCGGGCGATGGCTGTGGCCCGCTCAAAGTCGTTGGAGGCGCCTGTTGTCATCTGGTTCATGAAGATTTCTTCGGCAATACGACCACCGAACAGGACGGCGATGGTATTGAGCAGACGCTCTTTATCCATGCTGTAGCGATCACCTTCAGGCAACTGCATGGTCACGCCCAGCGCACGGCCGCGAGGAATAATGGTGACCTTGTGTACCGGATCGGTTTTGGGCAGCATACGCGCAACAATCGCGTGACCGGATTCGTGGTACGCCGTATTTTTGCGTTCCTCTTCGGGCATCACGATGGAGCGGCGCTCCGCACCCATGATGATTTTGTCCTTGGCGTTTTCAAAGTCCATCATATTGACGGTACGGCCGTTACGACGGGCAGCAAACAGCGCGGCCTCGTTCACGATGTTAGCCAGATCGGCACCGGAAAAGCCTGGTGTTCCGCGTGCAATGACCGATGCGTCAACGTTGGGTGCCAATGGCACTTTGCGCATGTGGACATTCAGAATCTGTTCACGACCACGGACATCAGGCAGGCTGACCACCACCTGGCGGTCAAAACGGCCCGGACGCAGCAAGGCAGGATCCAGAACATCGGGACGGTTGGTTGCGGCGATCACAATCACGCTCTGACCGGATTCGAATCCGTCCATTTCAACCAGCATCTGGTTCAGCGTCTGTTCGCGTTCATCGTTACCGCCACCGACACCGGCACCACGCTGGCGACCGACGGCGTCGATCTCGTCGATGAAGATAATGCAGGGAGACTGTTTCTTGGCGTTTTCGAACATGTCGCGAACACGGGAAGCACCCACGCCCACAAACATTTCAACGAAGTCAGAACCGGAAATAGTGAAGAACGGCACATTGGCTTCACCGGCAATGGCTTTTGCCAGCAGTGTTTTACCGGTACCCGGAGGGCCAACCATAAGCACGCCGCGAGGAATGCGGCCACCCAGACGCTGGAAGCGGGTTGGGTCGCGCAGGAAGTCAACCAGTTCTTTCACATCTTCCTTGGCCTCATCGCAGCCGGCCACATCGGCAAAAGTGATCTGATTGGTGCTTTCGTCGAGCATGCGGGCCCGGGATTTACCGAAGCTGAATGCGCCGCCCTTGCCACCGCCCTGCATCTGGCGCATGAAGAAGAACCAGACGCCGATCAGCAACAACATGGGGAACCAGGAAATGAGAGCGCTGAGCAGGAACGAAGGCTGCTCTGGCTGCTTGGCCGTGACTTTTACGCCTTCGCGCACAAGGTCGCCGACCATCCACAGATCGTTGGGGGCAGTAAGGGTATACGGCCGGGTGCCGGAACTGGGTGTCACTGTCAGGGTATTGCCCTGAATTTCTACGCTGGACACCTTGCCCTGCTTGGCATCAGACATGAACTGACTATAGCTCACGCCTTCTGTGACCTGACCTGCGCCATCGTATTGCTTGAATACTGTAAACAGCACAAGCGCCACGACTACCCAGATAGCGAATTTTGAAAAAGAATTATTCAACAATCTGACTCCTGCGATGAATGGCAAATGACCCTGGAAGCAAGGCCTTTGCCCCGTTCATACCATTCTAACCCATTGATAAAAAAAAGAGGCTTTACA
>JBEBTQ010000259.1:0-5362 GCA_040393685.1 Advenella kashmirensis
GCTGCCGGGGCAGGGCGAAGAACACGATGGTTTTTTCTACGCGCTCTTTCGGAAGCAGGCGCCTGTTGGGGTATGATAGGGGACCCATTGCGATGGGAGCAATCTTTTATGTATTCCGGATGAAACCCAGACTGTGAATCTGTCTCCTGCTTCTCTCGTCAGACGCGTGTTGATCATTTTGCTGAACCTGAGCCTGATCGTGGCAACCGCTGCGTTCGCGCAAAGTCAGGGCGAGTCCGACCCGGTGCAGAGTGATGCCAGCCCGCCAGTGGCAAACATCAACCGCGTCGAAATCCAGCCACAGGGTGAGGGCTATGTGCTCAATGCCGATGTCGACCTGCCGCTATCCAACGAACTGCAGGTTGCCGCGCAGCACGGTGTGCCGCTTTATTTCACGGTGGAATTCCGGCTGGTAGAGCCGCGCTGGTGGTGGTTTGACCATCAGGTCTACGATAAGGAACAGACCTGGCGCGTCGCCTATAACGCGCTGGTACGACAGTGGCGGGTCACATCGGGCGACTATTCGGTGCCTGAAATGTCCCTGGCCGATGCGCTCAATACCATCACCCGGATCAACAACTGGCCGGTAGGCCCCTTCATCGGTATAGACACAGATCGACATTACGAAGCCCAGTTCCGGATGAAGCTGGATACCTCTCTTTTACCGCGTCCCTTTCGAATGGATGCCCTCGGCGGTCGCGCCTGGGCCGTATCGACACCATGGAAAAACTTCGCATTTCAATTCTCGGCAACCGAGCCCAAACCCTGATTCGCTGGGTTGTGCGGCTGATATTTATCGCCGCTGTGCTGGCCGCGCTGGTCCTGATGGGGCTGCTGGTTCGCTCTACCGGTAACTCGTCCCGGCTGGCGCAGCAGTATGATCTGCTGCTGTTGCTTAACGGTGTGCTGGCGTTTGCCTTATTTATCTGGGTGTCCATGCTCACAATCCGCCTGATTCGCCAGCTGCGATCCAGGCAGTTCGGCGCGCGGCTGACTTCGCGTTTCGCGCTGGCGTTTGCGGTCATGGCCATTATTCCTGGTGTGGTGATCTATCTGCTCTCGGTACAGTTTATGTCCCGATCGGTGGAGTCCTGGTTCAATGTGCGCGTTGACAGTGCCCTGCAGTCGGGCCTGACCCTGGGGCAGGCATCGCTGGACAGTCAGGTGGCGGATCTGCTCTCGCGCGCCAAGGTGATGGCAGACGATCTCTCGGCAGTTCCCGATCAGGAGCTGTCTCTGGCGCTGACCCGCCTGCGTGAAAATACCACCGTGGGCGATGCCCTGGTCTTTACTGTGTCCGGTAGTCGCGTTGTGGCGTTCTCAAGTTCGTCCTTTGGCAGTCTGCTGCCGCAGATGCCGCCCATCTCCGTACTCAATCAACTGCGACTGTCCCGCTCCTATGCGCGTACCGAAGCCGTGGAAGGGTCGGATTTTGAAAATCCCCAGCTGCGCATTCGCGTCATCGTGCCGGTGTTCTCCAGTTCGATCAAACTGGATGCGCCGCTGGGTGCCTCGCCCGAACCTTATTTGCTGCAGCTCACGCGTCTGGTTTCCGATAATATCGGCAGCAATCTGAACGAAGTGCAAAAAGGCTTCCGCGATTACCAGGAGCTGGCCCTGTCCCGTCAGGGAATTCAGAAACTGTACGGCATCACCCTGACGCTGGCGCTGCTGGTCACCCTTTTTGCCTCTATTGCCGTGGCACTGGCCATTGCGCGCCGCCTGGTACAGCCGCTGCTGACACTGGCCTCGGGTACGCAGGCGGTGGCAGTGGGCGATTATCGACCCCTGCCCGAGCCGGCAGCCATGGATGAAGTGGGCCTGCTGACCCGATCCTTCAACGCCATGACCCGCCAGCTGGACGAAGCCCGCCGGCAGGTGGAAAGCAATCGCATGCAGCTTGAACGGTCCAACGCCTATCTGGAAAGCGTGATGGCGGGCCTCTCTTCCGGGGTGATTGTGTTCGATGAGAAGTTCAATGTGACCACAGTCAACAAAGGGGCTCAGTCCATTCTGGATGTGGATTTGCGTTCCGTGCCGGGCCGCCCGCTGGAGACAATTGATTCGCTGATCGAATTTACGCACCAGATACGCAAGGCGTTCGCCGACCATGCGGCCGTGGGTTCAGAGCGGCATTACTGGCAGGAACAGATCACGCTGTCCACCAGCAGTGAAAGTGCCGAAACGGACGATGTCACGCTGCTCATGCGCGGTACGCGCCTGCGAATTGATGGTCGGCCCACCGGTTACGTGGTCGTGTTCGATGATATTTCAGAAGTGATTTCGGCAAACCGGGCGCGCGCCTGGGGTGAGGTCGCCCGACGCCTGGCGCACGAGATCAAGAATCCGCTGACACCCATACAGCTGTCTGCCGAACGCCTGGCCATGAAACTCGAAGGCCATCTGGATGAACGCAATGCAGGCATCCTGGCCCGCTCAACCAACACCATCATCAATCAGGTATCTTCGCTCAAGAAAATGGTCGATGACTTTCGTGAGTATGCGCGCACACCGCCAGCCCAGATGCAGCATGTGGACATCAATGCCCTGATTGCAGACCTGGCGGTGCTGTACGGCTGGGACCCAGAGGGCAACGCCCACCAGGACGAACCGCTATACCGACATTTGCGCCTTGAGCTGGAACCCGGCCTGCCATTGGCCGAAGCGGACCCGACACAGCTGCGCCAGGTGCTGAACAATCTGCTGTCCAATTCCCGTGATGCCATGGCTGACCTGGTGCTCGAAGGCGATGAGCCGGGCATTACGATCCGGACTACGCTTACGCGTCCTGAAAAGGGTCAGAGCACGGATGGCGAAGCAATTCGTATTACACTTGAGGATAGGGGTTGCGGGTTTTCTGCGAAAGTATTGCAAACGGCATTTGAGCCTTACGTGACGACCAAGTCACACGGAACAGGCCTGGGTCTGCCTATTGTGCGTAAAATTATTGAAGAGCACGGCGGCAGAATCGACATTGCAAATCGCAAGGGAGGGGGCGCGCGCGTATCAATTTTACTCACGCGGCTGACTCCGAAAACAGGCAAATAGCGTATTCCCGTGGTTATAATTGAACCCGGAACTTTGATCAGTACCAAACTGCAGTCAGAAAGTAATAGGTGACAGGATATGGCCAGAATTCTGGTGGTTGATGATGAAATAGGTATACGTGAACTATTGTCGGAAATTTTATACGACGAAGGTCACACCGTAGAGCTTGCAGAAAATGCCTCGCAGGCACGCGCTGCTCGTCTGCGCTACCGTCCCGATCTGGTTCTTCTTGACATCTGGATGCCTGATACCGACGGCGTCAGTCTGCTCAAGGAGTGGGGTTCACAGGGTCTGCTGGATATGCCGGTCATCATGATGAGCGGACACGCCACGGTTGATACCGCGGTTGAGGCTACGCGCATCGGCGCCATGGATTTCCTGGAAAAGCCCATCACTCTGCAAAAATTGCTCAAGACTGTGCAGGCAGGTCTGATGCGCCCGCATGCCAAGCAAGTACTGGCTTCGGCACAGGCCGCCACAACCAATGGTGCCGCACGCGCACCCGCCGCCGCGCCCATGGGGGCTGCTGCCCCCGTCGCTGCAGGCAATGCCGTACAGGCTGCTCCCGCCGCTGCCGCACCCGAAGCCCCTGCTCAGGGTTCGCAACTGGGCAGCATCTCTCTGGATCAGCCTTTGCGCGATGCCCGTGATGAATTTGAGCGGGTCTATTTTGAATACCATCTGGGTCGCGAGAATCACAGCATGACACGCGTTTCAGAAAAAACCGGCCTGGAACGTACGCACCTTTATCGCAAGCTGCGCCAGCTGGGCATTGATTCCTCCCGCAAACGCAACTCATGAAAATCCTGATCCTTGGCGCGGGACGTGTGGGTGCGAGCGTCGCCGAGAATCTCGTTTCAGAAAAAAACGACATCACGATTGTCGATTCAGACGGCGAACGCCTGCGCTACCTGCAGGAACGCTTTGATCTGCGCGGCGTGCAGGGCGATGCCTCCATGCCCGACGTATTGCGAACGGCAGGTGCCGATGACACCGATCTTCTGGTCGCCTGTGCGGCGACCGATCCGGTCAATCTCGTGGCATGCCGTATCGCCAAAGATGTTTTCAACATTCCTCGCCGTATTTCCCGTGTTCGCAGTTCTGCCTATTCAAGCAATGTCGAACTCATCAAGGAAAGTTTTGGCGTGGATTCGGTCATCAGTCCGGAAGACAGCGTCACGACCTATCTGCACAGCCTGATTGAATTCCCCGAAGCCCTTCAGGTAGTCGAATTTGGTGGCGGGCGCCTGAGCCTGCTCATCATCCGCATCGGCCGCGGAAGTCCGCTGATCAATATGCGTGTGAACCAGACCGGTCATAATCTGCCCGATCTGAACGCTCGTGTGCTGGAGATTTATCGCAGTGGTGCTTCGGTGACACTGGATCACACCTCGGTCATCCAGCAGGGTGACGAACTGGTGGTGGCAGTCGATACACAGCAGGGCAAGGATGCTGTCGCTAAACTGCAGCATGTCTCGCGCAAGGTTCGCACGGTCATGATTGCCGGTGGCGGCAATATCGGTTTCCGGCTGGCCCGCAAATTGTCGGAAGGCAGCTATAACGTGCGCATTCTCGAAGCCAGTAAGGCGCGCTGTGAGACGCTGGCCTCGCAACTGCCCAGCAAGGTTCTGGTTCTGCAGGGAGATGCCACCGATGAGTCCCTGCTGGACAATGAAAACATCGAAGAGATGGATACTTTCCTGGCTCTGACCAATGATGATGAAGACAACATCATGTCTTCATTGCTGGCTAAGCGACTGGGTGCACGCAAGGTCGTCTCCCTGATCAACCGCAAGGCCTATGGCGAGCTGATGGAAGGCAGCCTTATCGATATCGCGGTGTCTCCTTCACAGGCGACTATCGGCGCACTGTTGCGCGATGTGCGCCAGGGTGCGGTAGTGGCGGGTCATCGACTGCGCTGGGGAAATGCAGAGGCCATCGAGTTTGAAGTCAACGGCGACAGGAAAAGTTCACAGGTCGTGGGCAAAGCCATTCGCGATCTGAAACTGCCGAAAACGGCAATTGTCGCTGCCATCCTGCGTGAAGAAGAAATCATCCTGCCTGAGCCCACAACGCAGATCCAGCGTGGTGATCACGTGGTCGTGTATGCCGGAAACCGGCACGATATGAGGCGAGTGGAAAAGCTCTTCCAGGTTTCGGTCTTTTTCTTCTAGGCTGCCTGTATGCGCAATATTCTGAACGTCCTGCATGCGCTCAGCCTGACAATGCTTGGGTTTTCCACCATTCTGTTATTTCCTCTGTGCGTCTCCCTGTATTTTGAAGACGGCGCACACAACGCTTTCCTGTTCAGCCT
>JBEBTQ010000260.1:0-5349 GCA_040393685.1 Advenella kashmirensis
ACCCCGCCTGCGCAAAGACAACAGCAGGCCGAACTTTCTGCACAAAGTCGGATGACGAAGAACCGGCAGATCCATGATGCGGTGCCATCACAACATCGACGACTGGCAACGGTTCGTTATTTTGCATGATGACCGCTTCTTCATTCGCGCCAATATCTCCGGTCAGCAATGCCGAATGAAATTTACCGGTGATCAGCAACACACAACTCTGATCGTTTCCCGCTTTTACCGGACGACCCTGTATCTGTTCAGGATGGAGGAATTGAAACCGGACGCCATCATAATCAAAGGTTCTTCCTCTTCCACAGAAATCAAACGTTGCCTGGGGATTGCGCAATCTGATGTCCTTGCCCAGCAGGCGCTGCTCATCTTCGAGATGCGCATTCAGCATAAATGAAGCATAGGCATGTCTCACGTCCACCTGCTGCAACACGCTGCCCGCGCCGCCGACGTGATCCAGATCGGAATGGGAAATGATCAGCTGGTCAAGGTGAGAAATATTCAGCGCCTGTAAATAGGGGAACACAACACGTTGTCCGGCATCACTGCTGACGCTGCTGCGCAACCCTGTGTCGTAAAGCACGTTGTGGTGGGTCGTCCTGATGAGTACGGCAGCGCCCTGCCCCACATCCAGCGCGGTCAGAATCCAGCAGCCGGTCTGAGGGCGCTCCGCCCGAAAAAACAGAACCGGAATCAGCAGAACGAGTGCAGAATAACGGCCCCGAATTCCTCTTGGCAGGCTGAATATCAGCAGACCCAGCATACCAGACAGAACCCAGAATAAATGGGTTGCGGAAAAGGCTGGCGCAGCCCATTCCAGCCCCGCCATGGATGTGGCAATGTGCAGTACTGTCTCCAACAGTGCGTGAACACCAGTAGCCAGCCAGGTGGTCAGCGCCGGCCACCAGGGTACCAGACAAAACAGAGCCAGCAATAATGCAAGTGGCGTTACCAGCCCGCCAATCACGGGAATGGCGATGGCATTGACGATGGGTGACACAAAGGCATATTGATGAAAAATGCCAATCAGCAAAGGCGACAGGGCTACGCTCATAAAAAGCTGCATCTGCGCCGCCTGCCACAGTTTGTGCATGACTTTTCCTGATGGAGCTGAAGAGCGAGCAATGACCTTTGCTTCGCGTGATCCCCACAGCATAAGACAGGCGATGGCTGCAAATGAGAGAACGAATCCCACAGATAACACCGCCCAGGGATCCAAAAGCAGAATACAAAACGCCGATATCGACAACAAGGTTGTCGCTTTCAATTGAATTCGCAGAACCACGGCAGCAAACAGGACCGCTAGCATTGTCAGCGTGCGCTGTGCCGGAATGCCCCAACCGGCAAGCAGCGAATAGCTTGTAGCAATAGCAAGACCAACGGCGGCAGCAACAACCTGCCCCGGCCTGCGGTCGGCGATGTATTTGCCCTGCCAGCGCAGGCGCCGCCACATGCGAAATACGCCCAGGCTGCCTAGTGCTGCCAGCATGGTGATATGCGAACCGCTGATGGAAACCAAATGCGTAATACCGGTAAGGTTGAAAACTTTCCAATCTTCATCACTGATACCGTTCTGGTCTCCCAACACAAGTGCAATAAGCACAGGACCATAACGCCGATTCTGCAGAACGCGGTTCATGGACTTGCGCAATGCGAACCGCAGTCTCTCGATCGCAGTGCCCCATTCGCGCCAGGGCCGGTCGCGCAACAACGTTGCGGGACCGCTGACCGTGCCGGTAGCACGCAGACCTAAGGCAAACATATAGGCCTCGTAATTGAACCCGTGAAAATTTCGGGCACCATGAACGCGCCTGAGTCTGATCGTCATTTGCCACTCCTGCCCGGGTCGCAAATCCGGCAGACCTTCAGGCGGACGCCGCGGCTTGTCGTAAGGTCCGGTGCGTGGCCCGGGAAACCACCGAAGCAGAATTCGCCGTGGCAGTCCCTTTTGGGATTTCTCATCAAGGATTCGAGCCTGCCACTCCCAGCCATTGATCAGGTCTTTAGGTAATCCGGTAACCAGTATGCGCACAGAGACCGGTACGTTCTCAAACTGCCGATCAAGACGATCATCCAGCCGCATATGAGCACGCCATACCGCATACGACATGCCAGTTGCAATAAACAATAGGGTGACGCAGATCAGCGCAATTGTGCGATTGCCTGTAGAAAGGAAATGAAAGCATGAGTGATGTCGTAAACCCATTAACGTCACGGATGCGACGACCAGGCCAGGCAGCCCCATTATGAACAGTGTTGCAAATGACGGCAGCTGCGGGAGAAACTGCACAACGGCAATACCCAGGCAAAGCAGAATGAGCCATGACGACGAAGACAGGCGGGAGAACACGAAAATCGATTAACAGCGGGAAAAAACAATGACGCGCGCAGACGCGCTATTTGCGTTCTATTGTTTCTGTTTATCGACAGTGCGACAAGAGCATCGCAATGCAATTGTCATACCGTAAAGTGAGCAATCTGCAGGCTAATTCAACAGGCTTCGCAGGTGCAAAAGACAAAATAATAGTCGCTCAGGACCGAGCTAAATCACGCAATCGAGGCAGAACCTGTAATGCTGTTTCGGCAGTCTGTCTGGAGATATCTTCGATGGTAACACCTCGCAACTCTGCCAACGCGGCTGCAATTGCCGGAATCTGATCGGGCGAGTTGCGTGCAGGATTGCCATGCAGCCAGGCCGGTGCGATATCGGGGGAATCGGTTTCCAGCACAAGATGAGACAGTGGTATACGGCTTGCCAGGCGACGAATCTGGCGTGCCCGCGTGAAGGTCATGGCGCCACCAATTCCCAGCGCAAAGCCCATTTCTACAAAATGATCGGCCTGCTGGTCACTGCCGTTGAACGCATGCGCAATACCGCCGACATCTGAAAAGCGACGCAAATATTTAAGAATAATATCCTGGGAGCGCCGCACATGAAGTAGCACGGGCAGATCATGGCGGCGTGCCAGTTTCAGCTGTGCCTGATAAAAATGCTCCTGCCGCTCTCGAGGTTTGCCACTTGCGATATCCTTGACGAAGAAATCCAGTCCGATTTCGCCAACACCGATGAATCGGGGATCCTGCAAGGCGACTTCGACCTGCTGTTCCAGTATTTCCAGATCTTCGTCCTGCGATTGCGCCACCAGCAAGGGATGAATACCCAATGAGTAATAGCCGCCAGCAAAAGTATGCGCCAGATCACATACCACGGAAAAATTACTGCGTCCGACTGCGGGAATCACGATAGCCTTGACACCAGACTGGTGCGCAGCAGCAATGACTTCATTTCGATCGTCATCGAATTCGGCTGCGTCCAGATGACAGTGGGTATCGATGAACATAGCGTTGTCTCCGGCAATCGTGCATTTATGCCGACTGCAATACGCCCCTTTCCATCAGAAGCTGTGTGTCAGCCAGTGCGGCCAATTTGGCATCGTGAGTCACAATAACAAATGCCGTATCAAACTCTTCGTTCATCTGTTTGAGCAAAGCAAACATGCTGCCTGAGGTTTCGCGGTCCAGATTACCCGTAGGTTCATCTGCCAGCACGCAAACAGGACGTGTCACCAGCGCGCGCGCCAGTGCAACGCGCTGACGTTCACCCCCTGACAGCTGTCCCGGTGTATGGTGAATGCGCTCTTTCAGACCGACGCGTTCAAGCACCGCTTCTGCCTGAGAACGCGCCACTTTGCGATCTGTACGACGCACAATGAGGGGCATGGCCACGTTATCAAGTGCGTTGAATTCATTGAGCAGATGATGAAATTGATAAACGAATCCCAGACTCTGATTCCGGATATGGCTGATCTCTTTTTCAGACAGCGCATTCGTCTGCTGACCATTGATCAGTATCTCACCGGAAGATGGCTTATCAAGCAGACCCAGCATATGCAGCAAGGTACTTTTGCCCGAACCTGATGCACCAATAATAGCCACCATTTCACCGCGTGCGACCTGAAGGGAAACCCCTTTGAGGATATCCAGGCGGGAATCGGCGTCTTCGTAGAACTTCGCCACATTGCGTGCCTCCAGCGCGTAGCTTGACTGGAGGGCTGGTTTGATTTGTGCATCAGTCATGACGCAGTACCTCTGCAGGTTGCAGGCGGGACGCCCGCCAGCTTGGATAAATGGTTGCCAGCAGCGACAGCACCAGCGAAGTCAGACCGATCAGCACAATATCGTTGACCTCGGGATGGGATGGTAGCGTGCTCACAAAATAAATGCTTGGATCCAGGAAGTGAATGCCGAAAAGGCGTTCGATAAACGGAATCACAACGTCGATATTGTAGGCAACGAGACATCCGAAAAACACACCAAGAAATGTCCCGATAAAACCAATAAGGGAGCCTTGCACCAGAAAGATCTTGCCGATTTGCACCGGACTTACGCCCAGCGTGCGCAGAATCGCAATATCCGATTGCTTGTCTTTGACCGCCATCACAAGAGAAGACAGCAGGTTGAAAGCCGCAACGGCCACGATCAGCACCAGAATCAGAAACATCATGCGTTTCTCGGTTTTGACCGCCGCAAACCAGGTGCGGTTATCCATGGTCCAGTCACGCGCAACCACGCCAGGCGGCAGCGTGTTGGTCAGCTGTGTGGCCACTTCGGGGGCGTTGATCATGTCGTGGATTTTCAGGCGTACACCGGCTGCGCCGCCATCGCGAAACAGCACGGCCGCATCCCTGACACCAATAAAGGCCATATTCGAATCGTACTCATAGTGACCCGACGAGAAAATACCCGAAACCGTAAACTGGCGCATGCGCGGCGAAAATCCTGAAGGATTGATCGACCCTTGCGGTGTCATCAGCAACAGCGTATCGCCAACGCCGACGCCCAGATACTGAGCCAGATTGGTACCAATGACTACATTAAAGCTGCCCGGCTTCAGGCTGTCCAACGATCCGCTGACCATCTGTTTGGGCAGCTCAGACACTTTGCCTTCATTGGCCGGGTCAATACCACGAATCTCGACTCCTTTGAGCACGTCGCCACGGGCCAACATGCCACCCGCAGCCACAAACGCAGAGGCACCCTGTACTTCCGGATTCTGCTTGGCTTCCTGTGCCAGTTTCTGCCAGTCATCGGTCACCGCCACCGGATCTTCATTGGGCACAATCAGCTGAATGTGAGGCAATACCGAGAGCATGCGGTCGCGCACATCTACCTGGAATCCATTCATTACCGACAGCACAATGATCAGCGCCGCCACACCCAGGGCGATACCGACCATGGAAGTACCGGCAATAAACGAAACAAACCGGTCGCCTTTTTTGCCGCGTCCCCGCGTTCGTGTCAGGCCGGCGTACCGGGCACCAATCCATAATTCAAAAGGTATTTTCACGT